>JAEZPN010000104.1 GCA_023413645.1 Bacteroidota bacterium | reverse complement strand
CAAACTCTCCATTGTAAAAAATAAATTGTTTATCGTTAGCTCAAATCTCAAAGGTATTGTTTGAAATTATCTCATAGGATAGATTAAACTTTAGCTGCTCAATTTCTTCAAAGAACTATATTCTATTACTAGAACTTCCATTTTCCTTAACCACCTTTTTTAAGGCGGAAAAGCGGTGCAAAGATAAACCATATTTTTGAATCCACCAAATTTTTGATGAACTTTTTTTTCAAAAATATTTCTAAGAACCGTTTTGTGCTATCCGCCGTTTCAAAGGCGAAAGCGGGTGCAAAGATACAGCTTATTTCTTATTCTGCAAACTTTTCTAGAACTTTTTTTAATACTTTTTTAGGTCATTAAACATATATAACTCATAATCGGACACTTAGACATAAAACTATTTTCAACGCTCGAAATAACCATTATATATATAAATATAGGTATAACATAGTAACAGGGAAAAATCCTAAATTTACGAAGAAGACAACAATCTTAAATATGTCGCAATACACCCTACTATTATATGAAATCAACCCTTAAAAGTAGAATTACGCTTCAACTTTATCAATATTACAGGCTAAAATTTGGAGAACTAAAAAATAGTTTATACCTTTGAATTAGTTTTACCCAACTGTAAGCCACGAGAATAACCTATTACATTATATCGCAGTTATGAATAAGTTAAACAAACCAGCAATCTTGGTTGTTGACATGCTCAACGACTTTGTTTATGGAGCCTTGACTTGCGAACGCGGTAAGGCTATTGTGCCCGCTACAGCGCAACTACTCGACGCTGCACGCAAGGCGGGTGTTCCTGTAATCTTCTGCAACGATGCACACCGCAAGGGCATCGATCGCGAACTAATCATCTGGGGCGACCATGCCATTGCAGGTACTCCTGGCGCAGATGTAATTCCTGAACTTGGTCTTAGCGAGAGCGACTATGTAGTACCCAAACGTCGTTATAGCGGCTTCTTCCAGACAGACCTCGACATCCTTCTCAAGGAGCTCGGCGTACAGACTGTAGTCATGACTGGCCTACATACGCACATGTGCGTGCGCCACACTTCGGCAGATGCCTACTGCCTTGGTTATGACGTTGTGGTGGCAAAAGAGGCAACCGACTCGTTCACTGAGGAGGACTACACATCGGGACTCGCCTACCTTAAGCTATGTTACGGTGCAGATGCCTATACAAATGAAGAACTTATAGCAATGTTATAAACATCTATATAACAATTAATTAGCCGAGGATAATTATCTCCTCGGCTTTATTATTTTTAATCGTAGTAAAAAAAAGTGCAAAAATATTTGGTACGTTGAAATATTTACTCTATCTTTGCACGTCGAAAAAAATACGGGATGTAGCGCAGTCCGGTTAGCGCACCTGCTTTGGGAGCAGGGGGTCCCAGGTTCGAATCCTGGTATCCCGACAAAATCTTGAATGTCCTAACACTGTTAGGACATTTTTCTTATCCTAAGTTTTAAGAGTTCGGGATGTAGCGCAGTCCGGTTAGCGCGCCAGCTTCGGGAGTTGGAGGCCCCGGGTTCGAATCCCGGTATCCCGACTAAATTCAAAAGTTACAGACAACCCAAGGTTGTCTGTTTTTTTGCTAGACAGAGCAGAACGAACGACTTAAAGTCGTTATAATTGATTTAGATTACTTGTACATACAAGCATACTTGACACACAAGCAATCTAAATCAACAAGCCTATGGCTTACGTTCTGCAAACACTCAACAGCTCTTCGCAATAACGGCATTACTCACTTATGGCGGGTTGAGCCGATAGATAGTGTAATTGCTCAGGCTACGCCTTACGCTATGAGGTATCGGCTCTATTGCTACGCAATTCGAATCCCGGCATCCCGACTAAATTCAAAAGTTACAGACAACCCAAGGTTGTCTGTTTTTTTTGCTACATCAAGCAAAACGAAAACAGCCGACCCTAAAGTCGGCTGTCCATTCTATATAAAAAGTTTACACTCAATCGAGTTTACGCTCTATCATAAGTTCTAAACTCGAAGGGGTACTCATACTCCTCTCCGCGCTCATGGCGTAAAACGTCAACAAGTTTCCACTTTGAGTAGTCAATCTCGGGGAACGAAGTATCGCCCTCATAGTCACGCTCAACGTGTGTGATATACATTCTATCAGCCACCGACAATGCCTCGGCATATATCTGCGCACCACCCATCACGAAGATCTCCTCATCCTCGCCTGCCATGCGTATAGCCTCCTCCAACGAGTGTGCCGTGAGCGCACCCTCAAACTCTCTGTCGGCACGTGTAATAACGATGTTTGTGCGCTTGGGCAATGGCTTCGAACCGAGCGACTCGAAGGTCTTGCGTCCCATAATCACGGGGTGGCCCGATGTCGTAGTACGGAAGAAGCGCATATCCTCCTTAATGTGCCACAATAGCGAGTTCTTATCTCCGATAGTGCCATTCTGTGCGATGGCAACGATAATGCTTACCATAACCTGTCTATAATATTAGAATGATAAAGGCGCTTTAATCGCAGGATGGGGGTCGTATCCCTCGAGCGTAAAGTCCTCGTAAGTATAGTCAAAAATTGAGTCGCGGTCCGCAAGAATCATGCGGGGAAGCGCACGTGTATCGCGCGACAGCTGCTCAGCCGCCTGATCGAGGTGGTTGAGATAGAGGTGCGCATCACCCAAAGTGTGAATGAACTCGCCAGCCTCCAAACCACACTCCTTGGCAATCATCATCGTCATAAGGGCATACGACGCGATGTTGAAGGGCACACCGAGGAAGACATCGCCACTACGCTGGTATAACTGACACGACAATTTACCCTCAGCCACGAAGAACTGGAACATGGTGTGACATGGGGGCAACGCCATGCTGCCAACATCCGCTACGTTCCATGCCGAGACAATCATACGGCGTGACGAGGGATTTTTCTTTATGGTATCGATGACCTCCTTAATCTGATCTATGCTCTCGCCATTTGCCTTGGGCCAGCTACGCCACTGGTAGCCATAGACATGGTTCAAATCGCCAAATTTATAGCCCTCGATGGGTGACTCCACACCCAAAGCGCTGAGGAAGGTATCCATATCGACGGGCAATACGCCATGCTTAACACATAGTTCGTTGTAGTAGCGGAAGGCATCGCTATCCCAGATATGTACGCCATTGTCAGCGAGATACTTGATGTTGGTATCGCCCTTCAAGAACCACAACAACTCATGTATCACACCCTTCAAAAAGACACGCTTCGTAGTAAGCAGAGGAAATCCCTCACTAAGGTTAAAGCGCATCTGGTAGCCAAAGATGCCCTTTGTGCCTGTGCCTGTGCGGTCATCACGTACCACACCCTCACGGCATATTTTATCGAGTAGGTCAAGATATTGTCTCATCTATTTTGAAGTTCTTAAGTTCTATACCATTACTATCCAATGCCACGTATGTAGCCTCATCGCGCGACCAGTCGCTAAGGAACAACACCTCAAAGTCGCCAACCGCCCTGTGGTGTGGGATGTGCAAATGACCGAAGACATAAGTGTCCACATCGCTATTTGTAGCGTGATGCTTCTCGGCGTACTCCACAAGGAAATCCAAGATGTCTATGGGCAACACCTTATTACCTTGCGACTTACGCGACTTACCACTAAACCTCTTACCCATATACGCAGCAATATCGGGGTGAATAAACCAGCGGAACATCCAACGTGCCACCTTCGAGCGGAAGAGGCCATTCATAATCTTTAGCATAGGCTCTCCCTTGATATTCATGTTATCGCCATGCGCAAGGTGTATCTTTCTACCTGCAACCTCCTCGACTTTGGGTTTATGCTCTACGCGCACACCACACTCGCGCACGAGGTAGTCGAGGCACCACATATCGTGGTTACCTGTGTAGAATACAATCTCCACACCCCTATCCGAGAGCTCAGCAAGGCGTCCCAAGACCCTTACGAAGCCCTGGGGTGCAACCTTATGGTACTCGAACCAGAAGTCGAAGATATCACCCAAGAGGTATATTGCCTCGGCATCCGCAGCAACCATATCGAGCCAACGACAGAAGGCGCGCTCAGCACGCTTAGACTGCTCATTGTCGATACAGCCAAGGTGTATGTCCGATACGAAGTATATCATTCTAAATAAGTCGCTTAACCTCTCGCTTTATGGTCTCTATATCCTCCTTTACGGGTGATATGTCACCATTACGGTTGATGATGTATGTTGTGGGGATCTTCTCCACGTTGTAGAGCTCTACAACACGTGCATCGCCACCAGTGTAGAGTGATGGCCATGGGAGATTCTGCGCGTTGATTGCCACAACCCAACTATCCTTATCTGTATCAACCGATACGTGGTATACCTCGAAGCCCTTGTCGTGATACTCCTGATATAGAGACTTAAGCTCAGCATTGAGGTTGTTGCTCATGACATTGAGTGCCGACCAGAAATATACGAGCACCACCTTGCCCTCGAGGTCCGAAAGTTTATGCTTTGTTCCACATATATCTGTTAGTTCCAAATCGGGGTATGACACCTCGTGAACGCTATCCAACACGCGCGCAAAGGCCTCGCTCTCCTCGATTTTACGCTCTAAGATGGCGATGTATGGCGATGTGGGATACGTAGCCTTTATGCCCTCGAGCACCGAGCGGTAGTGCACAATGTTAACACCCTGACCCTCAAGCTGTGGGATGTACTGCTCTGCAACCTTATGATGGAGAGCATAGACAGAGGCGATGCACTCCTGGTGAGAACCTATGAAGCGCACCTGCTTAAGCATAGCCTCGCGCGCAAGGTCATATGCACGACGCTCCAACTCACGACTCTTGCCTGCTGCAGGAAGCTGGTTCTCTGCAATATTTGCAAGCTCATCTACCGAAGCGAAGTAGTCGTGGCTAAACTCTGCAATAAGTGCCGACTCCTCAGAGCCCTCAACGCTATAGTTAAGGAAGATGTTGCCCGCCGACTCCATCTTAATCTGGTCACCAGGTGCCACAACAAGTGTTACGGGGCGACTATCGTTAGAGAATGTGAGACGATAGAAACGGGGCGACTCGCCCTCAGCAATTGTGAGGTCGAAGCTAAACGAACCATCATCCTTCAAGGCTACAGCATCTATCTGCTCTGCCTTGTCGAACTTATCTGTAATACGCTCCAAGTAGATTGAGTCCACGCCACTACCCACGAAGCGGCCAGAGATAGATGTATTTGCTGTGGGTTCCTGGCTACAAGAGCAAAGTATTATGGCCATCGCAGTGATGGCAAAAAGCAATTTCTTCATTCTTATCTTAATCGTATATTACTTATTTTCTTAAGTTTACAGCATCCCCAACCTATTTATGTTGGTTATGGCGCTGCTGTGGGCGCGCACTCTTAACGCTCTTACGACCGTTGTGGTGCTGCTTGTTACGCTTCTGCACGCGCTGCTGACCACTTACTCGGCGGTCGCTACGCATAGTTGTAATTGCCGAGAGATCCATCTCGTGGTCCTCACCCGCCAAGAGGCGTATGTCGCGAACTATAGCTTCGTTATTGGGGTGCTCGTTATTGAACTCATAGCCCTTGTTACGCATAAAACGCGCGATGTTCACCATCTCGTGTGTCACCTGCTTTGTTTTTGACTCCTTTGCCAACTGCTCAACAAACTGATGGAGATACTTACCATAGTGCTTGAGCGTTATGCGAGTCTGGGGGTAACGCAACTTTTGAGGTGTGAGCGTTAGATCTTGGCGTGAAGGTTGTGGGTAGGGCGAGTCGACATCCAACTTGAAGTCTGACATTATGAATAGGTGGTCCCAGAGCTTATGCTTGAAATCCTCCGTATCGCGGAGCATGGGGTTGATATTGCCCATCACGGCAATCACAGCCTTGGCCTGGCGTGTACGCTCATACCTATCCTCAATCTCGAGCAACGAGTCTACCATTTCGTGGATATGTCGTCCATACTCCGGGAGGTAGAGCTTACGTCGCGTGAAATTATAGTTTTTTCTCATTGCTATCGCTGTTAATTTTTGATTGTATGCAACCCTTAAATCATAGATTTAGTTCGACTTCGCCACTTAATCGGGTCATCTGTGTGCCGAGACTTGCACAATAGGTCGAAAGGCAGCATCTTTAATCGCAATTTAATTCTACAAAGTAAATGCAAATTATTCATAAAAACAAACTATGACAAAAATTTTACTCCTTTCTCACTCCAAAAGTATGCTCAACTCGCTGCGTGAGCGCCTCAACTTCGAGAACATCGCCACAACCGAGGCTGAGACACTACCTCGCGCCAACGAACTATGCAGCACAGGGCACTTCGATGCGGCTATCATCGATGGCGAGTTTTCATCCGAGGAGATGGGACTGCCAACAATAGTCGTCACACGCACACCCGACATAGAGTCCGCCATAGCAGCACTGCGCCATGGAGCTATCGACTACCTCACGCCACCCTTCGATATGAATCGCCTACTGGAGACCCTGCGTAGCATAACTGCAAACAACGAGGAGAGCATAACAACACCTCAACGGCGCAACATCCGCAGTCAGGCTAAAGGCACTAACTGTGCCACACAGCCCATAATTGGCGAGTCTGTGGCGATTGAGCATGTGCGCAACATGATACGGCGCGTTGCACCCTCCGACGCAAGGGTCTTGGTGCTTGGCGAAAATGGCACGGGCAAAGAACTTGTTGCACGGTGGCTACACCTAAAGAGCAACCGCGCAACAGCACCCTTTATTGAGGTAAACTGCGCAGCCATACCCTCAGAACTTATTGAGAGCGAGCTCTTTGGTCACGAGAAGGGATCTTTTACTTCGGCCGTAAAACAGCGCAAGGGAAAGTTCGAGTTGGCTGACGGAGGCACACTCTTTATGGATGAGATTGGCGATATGTCTCTCTCGGCTCAAGCCAAGGTGTTGCGGGCGCTACAAGAGAATAAGATTACACGCGTAGGAGGAGATAGAGATATAGCCGTAGATGTGCGTGTTGTAGCGGCGACGAATAAGGATATACGCAACGAGATACGCCTCGGGCACTTCCGCGAGGACCTCTACCACCGTCTGAGCGTCATCGAGATTGACGTACCCCCGTTGCGCGAACGCAGAGGCGACATAGGTCTCCTTGTCGACCATTTTATAACCGAGATATGCACACGCCACGACATAGGCATAAAGAGCATAGACAGCGACGCCGTGGAGATACTCTCGCACTGCTCCTGGACAGGAAACATACGCGAGCTACACAACGTCGTTGAGCGGCTTATAATACTTAGTGATGAGCGCATTACGGCCGAATGTGTGCAGCGCTACTGTCGTGCTTAGGTCTCCTTGAACAACTCCGCTTCGAGCTCTGCGGCGGTGGTCACAACCCTCTCTGCACCAGCCTCGTAGAGCTCCTCAGCAAAGCGAAAGCCCCAGGCCACACCTATAGCATCAATGCCCGCAGCCGCAGCTGTGCGTATGTCGATACCCGAGTCGCCAATCATGACAGTTTTTGCGTGTTCCACACCCGCCTTCTGAAGGATATTATTCACAATCTGAGGATCGGGCTTAAGGGGTGCTCCCTCACGATTGCCCTCGATAGCCACAAAGTCTATATCACCAAAGAATTTAGCCACAAGGCGGTCTGTGCCGTGCTGAAACTTGTTCGATGCAACAGCCACCTTAACACCCTCACTGCGGAGGCGGCGTAAAAGGTCGCACATACCCTCATAGGGCACCGTATAGCGGTCTATATTATCTACATAGTAGCGACGGAACTGCGCTACACACTCCTCAACATAGGCCTCATCAGCAGCCAATTCCGCAGGCAGAGCACGTTCCACAAGGCGCTTGATGCCACCACCCACCATCTGGCGATACTCCGCATCGGTGTGCTCGGGCAAGTTGCGCGAACGCATAACATAGTCTACCGACGCTGCAAGGTCACCAATGGTATTTAGCAGCGTACCATCCAAATCGAATATAACAATATCGTACTTCATGGGTGCAAAGATATGAAAAATAATTCTTATATTTGCCCTATGATTCGCCTATCTCTTGTCATAGCAACATATAATCGTGCCGAGCAACTTATGGTTACGCTGGGCTCTGTTGCTATGCAGAGTGCCCAAGCGGAGACGTGGGAGTGCATCGTCGTGGACAACAACTCTTCGGACAACACCCGCGAGCGCATCGAGGCATTTCAAAGCAAGCATAACACGCTGAATATCCGCTATATATTTGAGCCTAATCAAGGTCTTTCTCACGCCCGAAATGCGGGTATTAAGGCGAGCCACGGAGATATAGTCGCCTTTATTGATGACGACGAGCACATCGTCAAGGATTTCATCACAGCCTACATTGATCTCTTCGACCAACACCCCGACGCCATGGCTGCGGGAGGTGAGATTATCGCCGAGTACCCCACAGGTCGTCCACGCTGGATGTCACGATATACGGAGCGCCCTATTGCCAACCCCATGAGCTTCGGAGATAGGGTCAAACTCTTCCCCTCGGGTCGCATACCTGGAGGAGGAAATATGGCTATGCGCCGCAGGCTTTTTGATAGTATCGGCATTTTCAATACCTCGCTCGGCCGCACCGGAAAACGCCTTCTCGGAGGCGAGGAGAGCGACCTCTTTGAGCGCATCGCAAATAGCGGATACAGAGTGTATTACGCACCTCGCGCCGTGATGTATCACATCATTCCCGAGGAGAAACTTTCGCGCGACTATTTCGTGCGTCTTGCAACCAATACGGGCATCAGCCAGCGCACCCGTGCAGAGCTCAATAACTCCATGCTTAAGCTCTATGTCGGAGAGTTATTAAAGTGGGCGGCGACCCTACTACTCTGCCTTGTGCACCGCCCTCAGCAATCGCGCTATCTAATCCTTATGCGCAAGCACATCTCAAAGGGTATTTTCACCACCAACAAGTGATTCGTTGCGTGTGCGCGCAACTTTTTCTTCTAAAAAATTTGCTTTTCGCGGGCATATTTCGTAACTTTGTTGTGTTTTAGACCCTGCTCTATTCTCGCGCGTATGCGGGCTCAGGGCGCTACAACACCAAACAGAAAACTTAAGATATTAAATATCACACACTTAAAAACAATTAAATCTAAAACAACTATGGCTAATACCAAAGAAAAGTTGTTCGCGGAGTTCCCACCAGTATCTACTGAGCAGTGGGAGGCCGTCATCACAACTGACCTTAAGGGCGCTGATTATGAGCGCAAATTGGTATGGAAGACTGGTGAGGGTTTCAATGTACGCCCTTACTACCGTGCTGAGAACCTCGCTGAGGTAGAGTATCTTGGCGCAGAGGCTGGTGAGTTCCCATACGTTCGTGGTGTCTCTAAGGACAACACTTGGCGTGTGCACCAGACCATCGCAGTGAAGTGCGCAAAGGAGGCTAACGAGGAGGCTTTGAAGCTTCTTAACTCTGGCGTTGACTCGCTCGGCTTCTGCTTCTGCGAGACTTGCGCTTGCGAGGTTGACGTTGACGCTCTCTTGAACGGC
This sequence comes from Bacteroidota bacterium, assembly GCA_023413645.1. Lineage (GTDB taxonomy): Bacteria > Bacteroidota > Bacteroidia > Bacteroidales > Rikenellaceae > Alistipes. Next base: position 7 of record JAEZPN010000104.1, on the reverse strand, counting down.
ATCGTGC
>JAEZPN010000102.1 GCA_023413645.1 Bacteroidota bacterium | reverse complement strand
GTATGCCACAGAGCGATTTTTGATGCCCCACGAGTACCACCCCTTTATCTCGGTTGTAGATGTAGTGCGTAGCATAGCACGCAGTGCTGGTTATACGTTGCGTAGTCGCTTCTTTGACTCGGATGTTGCCAAGCGCCTGATGATGAGTGGTGCCTATCGCAATGTCGATACTTCGCTGCTGCAGTCAACGATGGGCTTCAAGGCGCTTAGAAGTAGTTCGACGACAGCGAGTGCGGGCGACGATGGCCGAGTCTATGTGTGGGAACCAATCTTTGCATCGAATATCGGCGTGCTTGTCGACAACGTAACGCCCAATGCCCTCGATGAGAATGGTGAGGCTATGAGTGATGCCTACAGCAATGGCGGATGTTTCACTTTTAAAGGCGCACGTCCGGTGTTTACGCCCAAGCGCGAGGTGAGCGTGGCCTTCGATGTGCACCTAAGCTACACCACGGAGTATCGCATAGCCTCATCAAAGAAACTGCGTGGCTTCACGCTGCTGCACCTGGCGAATAACTGCGATGTGGAGGTCGAACTACGTAATCCCTATACCGATATGCGTAGTAGCGTCAACCCGCGCATCGAGTACAAACTCTTTATCTTCGACTACGACCCGACGTGTAGTTATATGCTTGATGGCGTGGGTGACATAAGCGAAAAGGTTAGCACGGTGCACTTTAGCAGCGACTATAGTGGTGCTACGAAGTTGCGATTTAAGCGCGCGGGAAGCACTATCTACAACGAGTTTACTGGTGACTGGGCACTTTACGAGGGTTATGTCGAGGAGAGTGGCACACGCAAGGTCGAGATCGATGTGCGCACACCCTTTGAGATCCTCTCGCCCTCCTCACCTAAGCGCTTCAACGACATCTTCTTTGGAGGTGCTATCGAGGGTCAGCAGATGACGCTTCATGCGGGGTGTAGCGTAACTCCCATCTTTGGCGGTGTCGCGGGATATGGCGAGGAACTGAAGTTCTCGGATGTTGCAAACATCGATATCTCGCAGGCCGATATGCTGGAGGCTGTGGCGCACCTCTTCAATCTACGCATCTATAGCCATGCCCCCACTAAGCAACTCTTTGTAGAACCCTACGACGACTTCTATGGCGATGGTGTTGTTGACTGGCGAGAAAGACAGGTGGGCGATGGTGAGGTGGTTATGGAGCAGGCTATTGATGGCTTCGAGAGGTACATCCTGGGTTATCAATCGGGTGATGGCGCTGCGGCTACCTACACCAAAGGCGAGGAGCGCGAGCTGGGAACATGGGACTGTCATGTTGAGAACTACGCCACGAAACGTAGCACGAAGAGCCTTCTCAACCCCCTCTTTCATCCCACTGCCTCCTTCGCCGGTGCCTACTCCTCGGCACCCTCAGCCATGGTGCTCACGGTGGGAGACCGCGACATTATGAGCGACGTGGCAGCCATCGAGCCACGCATAGTCCTCTACCACGGCATTGTGCCACTCCCCGAGGGTGAGTATTGGCCCTCGCCAAGCTCTCGTGCGAACTATCCCCTCGCGGCATTCCACTCAAAGGATATGAATGCTACGCTCGCCTTCGACGATAGAGAGGGGTGCAGGGGCTTGCACCGCTACTACGACACGCAACTCGCCGAGACCTCCACGCGCCAGATGCTCGAGTGCGATATACACCTCTCGCCCGCGGAGTATGCCTCGCTCTTCGACCCTAATAGCTCTGTCACGCTACGCTCGCACTTCCGCCTTGAGGCGTGTGGTCAAAGCTCGCTCTTTAGACTCGAGCGCATCGAGAGCTACAACACCGCCACGCATGTAGCATGTTGCACCTTTGCGCGCCGCATGGTGGATTAACTAACACATTAAAAATAAGTAAAAATGACTCGTAAGCATAGTACATATACACCTCTTCGATTGCGCGCTTCGCGTCGATATGAACGCCTCTTTGGCACACTACTTAGTCTCGATATGCTCGACTACTTGAAGCTCGAGAAGAGGGCGATGTACCGCCGTGTTACCCAACTTTCGGGGCGGTATAATGGCAGGTGCCATGCAATGGAACTCGTGGCGAAGGAGTTTAACTGCTCCTACGAAAAGGTGCGCCGCGCAGTCTACGAGATTGACAAAGAAGTATCAAACCCTACAACTATGAACTCTACAATCAAAATCAACAACGAGGCCGAGGTGGCAACAATCGACATCGAGGGCACCATAGGCCTCACCGAATCGTGGCAGTTCGACAACGATGAGAGTCGTGTGGCTACCTATGAGCGATTTAAGGAGTGCGTGGCACGCATCGCCGATCTCCGTAACGCCCATATCCGCGTCAACATACGCTCCACAGGTGGCGATGTCAACGATGCCATGCTTATCTACGAGGCGCTGCGTGCAACGGGTGCGCATGTCACCACCTGCTGCTATGGCTATACAGCCTCTGCCGCTACCATCGTGGCGCAAGCTGCGAGCGAGGGGTGCCGCCTTATAGCCCCCACGTCGCTCTACCTTATTCACAATTCACTCTGCTCCGTGGAGGGCAACGCCGAGGAACTTCAAGCGGAGATTGAGCTTCTGCGTCAGACGGATGAGCGCATCGCCGAGATCTATGCCCGCCACTCGGGTCGTAGCATAGAGGAGATAGCGACGCTGATGTCTGAGAATGGTGGCCGTGGCCGCTGGCTCTCTCCCGCAGAGGTTGTCGAGATGGGTCTTGCTGATGCTATCGAGGGCAATGAGATGGTGGAGAGTGCGCCTGCCGAGCATAACCACGACTCCAAGATGGGTGTCAAGGCACTGTTGCGCGCCTTGGGCATCGGTCGAGATGATGCTCCCGATGTGTGCGACGACATCAACTACATCCCCCACGATGCTGTGCCAGGAGTCTCTACCATCGCCTTTGGTGAGGGGCAGGCGAAGGTGTCGCGCACCAAGCTTAAGGAGGTTGAGGATCCCGACCTACGTGAGGCTCCGTGCAATGAGCGTAAGCGTGCCTACGACAGCGATGCCAAGGCCATGCGCTCCAGATAAACTATTTAAAAAATCCATGATTCAAAGATTCACCGCTAACATCAGTTGTTAGCACAATAACCAACTAACTAAAACCTTACTACTATGGGACTTATTGAAAATCCAAAGACCTACACTGGTCGTGATCTCGAGACAATCTTTTTCCGTCCAATGTTTGCTGGCGAGAGTGCCGAGCAGCTTGGCATCCACACGCTCTACAATATGCCTGTGCCCACCACGGTTCAGATGTGGAGTCCCCGCACCGATATTCTGAAGGAGTACTCCTCGGGTTGGGATGGTGGCGACTCCGCCTTGCGCAAGCAGAAGCATATCGAACTATTTAAGGTTAAGGCAGAGGTGGGTTTCTCCGCTTCGGACTACTTCCAGCAGGTCTACGAACTTATCACGGGCCGTGCCGATGTAAATATGGACGACCTCACAGGCACAGAGCTCGAGGCCGCCGAGACTGAGATGTTCCGCCGTGCTATCGCCGAGAGTGTGCGTGTTACGATGTGGATGGGCGATGTTAGCGCCTCGAAGTTTAACAAGTTTAACGGCTTCTTGACACTTGTGTCGAAGTATGCCCGCGAGTCGGCAAATGTACCCACCGTTGAGTGCACAGGCGCGGATGCCGATAGCGTTGTTGACCTCTTGCGTCGTATGTGGCTCGCAGCGCCCCCTGCGCTCAAGGCTCTCAAGGCTGAGGGTAACCTTGCCTTCTTCCTCACTACCGACCTCTACGATGCATATGAGCACTACCTCGACCAGTTTGGTGCTGACGGCACATATGTAGACCTTGTGTCGGGTCGCCGCGAGCTGTCGTACCACGGCATCAAGCTCGTAGATATGGGCGTGTCGCAGTATATGCCTCTTGGCGCTTCGGGTTCCTCTACCTTCTGTTTGCTCACCGACCGCCGCAACCTCGTCTTGGCGGTGAATACGGCCGACTACCCTGGCTCGGAGGTGCGTATGTGGTATAACCCCGATGAGATGGAGAACCGTCAGCGTGCCGTCTTTATGGTGGGCTGCGAGATTTTGGATGAGGAGCTCCTTGTCTTTGCTAACAAATAATAGATTAGGAGTATGTCAGAGAGTGTAAAATGCTGGCGTGTGGCAGCTACACGCAACCGTGCCGAGCCCCTCTTGGGTCTCGGTACGGCTCCCGCAGCCGTGTCGGATAGGGTGTGGCAGTGGGGTGGTGACAACATGTTGCCTTATGCCCTCTCGCTTATCGCGCGCAACTCGGTGGCGCACCGTCGTATCATCAACGACAAGGCCGACTATATCGCTGGTAAGGGTGTTACGTGTGACGATAGTGTGGCAGTTGTTAAGTCGCTGGTTAATAGGGCTAATGGCTCGGGCGATACGCTGCGTAGTGTCATCTCGCGTTTGGCCCATGATGAGGCGATGTTTGGCAATGCCTTTATGGAGGTCGTGACCGATTCCCAGAGGTCGTTCCTCTCGCTATACCACATCGATGCCTCCACGTGCCGCCTATCGCGCGACTCGGAACATGTCGTAATGCACCACGACTGGTCGCAGTTTCGTAGTTTGGAGGCTACGACGTTGCCCCTATATCCCAACTTCGAGCTCCAAGACGATGGTACGCTACGTTCGGTTGTCCACTACAAAGATTATGAACCCATGTTCTCGCACTATGGTGTTGCCCCATATGTCGCGGGTCTGGATGCTGCGGCAATACTCTACAAGACCGACCGCTGGAATGTCTCGCGCATAGATAACTCCTTCCAACTTTCGGGTGTTATGATGCTCGATGGCGCTGTGGGCAACGAGGAGGAGGCCGACCGCATGGTGCGCATGGCCGAGGAGAGGTTCTCGGGTAATCCTGGTCAGGTGCTCTTTGTGTTGCGTGAGTCGGGTGATGGCGATAGTTCTCGCTTTATACCCATCGACTCGAATGCAGATGGCGACTGGGCAAAGCTCCACGAGCAGGCCGAGAGCGATCTTGTTGTGGCGCACTCATGGTTCCGCTCGCTGAGTGGCTTAGACTACTCGTCGGGCTTCTCCACCGACCGCATCTTGCACGAATACGAGGTGGCGCTAAACACCGTTATCCTCTCGGAGCAGGAGCAACTGTTGGAACCTATACGCCACATTATAAGCGAGTTGTTTGGTGTCGATGCCTCGTCATTGGCTATTGTGAATAAGCCTCCCGTCTACACTAAACCCAGCTATATGAGGGTGTGGGAGGCGCGCAAGGCCGACGGCCTCGACTACGACGAGAGTGACCCCGCGCAGCAGCTCTTCCTTGCGGAGTTGTCGCGCTCAAACAATAAAATATGATGCTATGAGGACGATAATAACTGCGGAGAGGGTCTACGCTTTGGCCTTCTCCACCGAGGAGCCATATAGCGCCTCGGTAATCACCGAGACCGATATTGCTACGGCGGAGAGCCGCTATCTGCTACCTATCGTCGGCGAGGAGCTCTACGCTGCGCTGTCGAGATATCTCACGCTTAAGACCGAGTATGTCGAGCCTATGCTTGCCGCCTGGGTGCGCTACATTGTCGAGCCCCACCTCGCCATGCGCTGCTGCACCTGCTATGCTGAGGGTCGTGTTACCGAGGCGGTTAACGACCACATGAAGCGCGTTATGCGTGCACTACGAGAGAAGGCCGTGGCGCTCACACGCCGACTCTCGGATCATCTTAACTCGCATAGTGCTGACTATGTGGAGTATAACCCTAAAACTAATCCCTTAAATCGTTGTTTTATCTATGGAAATATTGTTCAAGTATATTAGCGGTGCTATCGCGGCACTTTTGGGCATGCTCTGCCCCATTACCCCACTTATCGCCTCGGCGATGCTCTTTATCTCTATCGACTTTATCACAGGCATCCTCGCCTCGCGTGCCGAGGCTAAGCGTGCGGGCGAGAGTTGGCACTTGGAGAGCCGCAAGGCGTGGCGCACGGTGGCGAAGGCGGGATTTGTGGCGCTCGCCATAGTGATGATGTGGATTATAGACTCCACTATCCTCGGCTTTATGCACCTAAACCTCGCCAATATCTTCACGGGCTTTGTCTGTGGCGTGGAGCTATGGTCTTTTGTTGAGAATGCTGCGCGCATAAGTGGCGCTCCGCTCTTTGAGTGGATTAGTCGCTGGTTTAAGCGCCGCATCGGAAAGGAGGTGGGCGGTGAGTAGAGGCCTTCGCAATAACAATCCTGGCAATATCCGCCGCTCGAAGGTGCGCTATAAGGGCGAGGTGCGCCCAAGCCGCGACCCCGAGTTCAAGGAGTTTTCATCTATGGCATACGGCTATCGTGCTATGTTTGTGCTGTTGGATACCTATCGCAGTCGCTACGGACTGAACACCATACGCCAGATGCTCAATCGCTATGCTCCACCCACGGAGAATTTCACTGAGGGCTATGTGCGCTTTGTGTCTGACTATTCGGGTGTTATGCCTGATGAGATTGTAGACACCCGCGCCGAGATGGATATGATACCCATCGTTTCGGCGATGTCGAAAATCGAGAATGGCGTGGCTGCAAACATCGCGGATGTCGAGCGTGGCTGGGCGCTCTTTATGGGAGAAAACTAACTCTATTTTGGGGCTGTGTAGCTTTGTGCCGCGCAGCCCCTTTCCTATATCCAAAATTTTTGCTATCTTTGCCCTAATTAAATATCAATGTAGTATGAGACGTTTTGCAATACTCTTAGTCGCTTTGTTTAGCTGTGCCACACTCTCGGCACAGTATGAAAATATTATCACCCCTGCGCCTCTTTGCATGAGTGATACGTTTTTGAATCACATCCCCATTGAGGAGGGTGAGTTTGATTTTACGCGAGAGCTTAAACTCTACTTTGACATCAGCAAACATAGCGATATATCACCCGAGGACAGGGAGCGCCTTATCGCTGCGGCAGAGGCTGCGGGTCTCAACTTCGAGGTTGTAAAGCGTGAACCCCAAAAGGGTGGCATCATTCTTTCGTTGTGCCCTACGCCATATACGCACAATAATGAGGGTTACGCAATTTTAACCGATAATGGGAATGTCTATATTTGGGGCCACGATGCCGCAGGCCTGTTCTATGCTCTCCAGACTGTGCGTCAGTTGGTTGAGAGTGGCGAGTGGAAGACAGGACTTATTGCAGACTACCCACGCTTCGGCTATCGCGGTGTATTGATAGATATCTCACGCCACTTTCGCTCGGTGGATTTCCTTAAGCGTCAGATAGATATGATGGCGCGCCTGAAGATGAACCGCCTGCACCTGCACCTCACGGATGCTGCGGGCTGGCGCCTCGAGATTGAGAGCTACCCACGCCTTACGAGCTATGCTGCATGGCGCACACCTCACGACTGGAAGGGTTGGTGGTATGGCGACCGTAAGTTTGTGGATGAGGGCTCGGAGGGTGCTTCGGGAGGCTACCTCACAAAGGAGGAGGCTCGCGAGTTGGTGGACTATGCTGCTGACCGCTATATAACCATCATTCCAGAGATTGAGATGCCTGGCCACTCCGACGAGGTCTTGGCGGCATATCCCGAGTTGAAGTGTACGCACAATCCCGAGCGTCAGGGCGACCTCTGCATTGGCAAGGAGGCAACTTTCGAGATGATGCAGGCGATACTCGACGAGGTTATCGAGATATTCCCCTCGGAGTATATCCACATCGGTGGCGACGAGGCGGGCAAGGGCGACTGGAAGCTGTGTGAGGATTGTCAGCGTCGCATGCGCGAGGAGGGTTTGGAGAGTGTCGATGAGTTGCAGAGCTACATGATACACCGCATCGAGGAGTATCTCAATGCGCGTGGCCGCCAGATTATCGGTTGGGATGAGATTTTGGAGGGTGGTCTTGCTCCCAACGCTACGGTTATGTCGTGGCGTGGCGAGGAGGGTGGCCTTATGGCTGCCGAGGCGGGACATAAGGTTGTTATGTCGCCCCATGGCTACTGCTATATCGACGCACCACAGGATGCCCCCTACTCACAGCCCGAGAGCATCGGCGGTTACCTCCCCTTGGAGAAGGTCTACTCTTACGACCCCGCACCTGCTACGATGTCGAAGGATGTGAGCAAGTATATCCTTGGTGTTCAGGCAAATCTGTGGGCAGAGTTTATTGTCGAGGATTGGCACTATGAGCATATGTTGTGGCCCCGCGCTATCGCCATTGCGGAGATCGGCTGGTCATGGCCATTCAACAAGGATTTTGCTGACTTCCGCCGTCGTGCGGTGGACATCGTCGACCGCATGATTGAGGAGGGCTACACACCCTTTGACCTTAAGAATGAGATTGGCAACCGCCCCGAGTCGTTGGAGGATGTCGAGCACTTGGCATTGGGTAAGAGCGTTACCTACCTCGAGCCCTCGCGCTACTACGCTCCGAAGTATGCTGCGGCGTGGGATGCAACGCTTACGGATGGTAAGCGAGGCACGTGGACCTATGCCGATGAGCGCTGGCAGGGCTTCTTGGGTCGTGGTGGCGTAGATGTCATCATCGACCTGGAGAAGGTCAAGAAAATCGAGAGCATCAGCGCCGACTTTATGCAGATATGCGGACCGGGTGTCTTTATGCCATGCCTGGTTGAGATTGCCATATCCGAGGATGGCGAGAACTACACAAAGATTGCAGAGATTGAGCACGAAGTAGTGTTGGATGAGTTGCCCTCGTTCAAGTCGTTCGGCTGGGAGGGTAGCGCCAAGGCGCGCTACATCCGCTACAAGGCACATCGCAGTAAATATACAGGCTTCTTGTTTGTGGATGAGATAGTTGTGCGATAGACGATGACCGACGGCAAGGAGCATATCGAGGTCATGACCCCTGAGGAGGCCCTCAAAAAGTGGTGGGGTTATGAGACCTTTCGACCCAAGCAGCGCGAGATTATAGATGCGGTGCTTGCGGGTCGTGATACCCTTGCACTTATGCCCACGGGAGGTGGTAAGTCGCTAACGTATCAGGTGCCTGCGCTGATGAGCGAAGGCATAGCGATTGTCGTAACGCCACTTATCGCCCTGATGAAGGATCAGGTGGATAGGCTCCGTAAGTTGGGCATCCCCGCCGTCGCTGTGCACTCGGGCATGGACTCGCGTAAGATAGAGATTGCGCTCGACAACTGCACCTATGGCGATGTTAAACTACTCTATATCGCCCCTGAGCGCCTCGCTACGGAGGCATTCCGTGTGCGTCTGCGCAGCATGAACGTTAGCATTATCGCGGTGGATGAGGCGCACTGTATCTCGCAGTGGGGCTACGACTTCCGACCCTCCTATCTGCGCATCGCCGAGCTTAGAGAGTTTCAACCTAATGCTACGGTCTTAGCACTTACAGCCTCGGCAACCGACATCGTGGCGCGCGATATTATGCACCACCTTGGTTTCAAGACCACCAATATAATCCGCACAAGTTTTGCACGCCACAACCTCTCCTATGTTGTTCGTAATGTGGAGGATAAGTTGGAACACGTGCTACGCATAGTGCGCAATGTCGAGGGCTCGGGCATTATCTACGTTCGCACACGTGAGGGGTGTGAGCAGTTGTGTGAGCAGCTGCGTGCCGAGGGAGAGAGCGTAAACTTCTACCACGCGGGATTACCCTCTCTGGAGCGCTCGCTACGTCAGGATGAGTGGGTGGCAGGTAAGGTGCGTATCATGGTTGCCACAAATGCTTTTGGTATGGGTATCGACAAGGCCGATGTGCGCTTTGTGGTGCACTATGCCATGTGCGACTCGCTGGAGGCCTACTACCAGGAGGCGGGACGTGCAGGACGTGATGGTGCACGAAGCTATGCTGTGTTGCTCACCTCGAACGACGATAGCGACCGCATCGTGCGTCTTTTTAAGGCGGAGTTCCCACCGCTAGCCGATATAAAGCGTGTCTACGAACTCGTTATGAACCACCTGCAAATCGCAATCGGTGATGGCGAGGGTGGCTCGTTCCCATTCAACATATACGAATTTTGTCACAATGCCCACCTCTCGGTAAATGCCGTGGTGGGTGCGCTTAAAATATTGGAGCAGAATAACTTGCTTACACTCGTTGACGAGCAGGATAACCCTGCGAAGTTGATGTTTACGTGCAGCCGTGACTCGCTCTACAAACTCAATGCCGGAGGCAACGAAATGGACCTTGTGCTACGCTCCATACTGCGCCTCTACAATGGAGTCTTCACCCACTTCCGTTCTATTGATGAACTGCAGATTGCAGCTTTTTCGGGCCTTAGCACCGAGCGTGTCCACGAGATGTTGCGTATGCTATGGCGTATGCACATTATCCGCTATATCCCCGCGTCGCGTACCCCGATGATATACCTTGATTCGGAGCGCCTCCCAACAGCAGATGTATTCATTGCTCCCGAGACTTACCGCCACCGCTACGATATGACCGTAGCACGCTTTGACGGCATGCTCAAATACTCTACGGCGGAGGATGAGTGCCGCAGTGTGATAATCCAAAAATACTTTGGCGACAACGAGGCCACACCCTGTGGTGTCTGTGACGTATGTCTCCGCGCCAAACGCATGGCGAGGGATGGTGGCGACGACTGCGAGCGCAGAGTTGTCGAGGTGTTGTCGTGTCGCGAAATGGATATAAAAACGTTGGTCACAGAGTTAGGTGAGGAGGGTGAGCGTGTGGTCGAAATTGTGGACAAATTGGTGCGTGAGGGTAAAATTTTGCTCTCGGAGCGTGGCAAACTAAAATTTATTAAGTAACTTTGCGCGTTAATTTTACAAATTAAACCCAGCAAATGGCATTCTTGGAGACCATAGATAACGATACGGTGGCGGCATTTCCTGCTGCGCACTTCCCTGGTCGTATAGTTGTGGTCGACAAGGATGGCGCGATAGGTGCGGCGTGTGAGGACCTCCGTCGATACAAGATGATAGGCTTCGACACCGAGACGCGCCCCTCGTTCCGTGCTGGTGTGAGCTACAAGGTTTCACTTTTGCAGCTCTCCACTCCCGATACATGCTACCTCTTCCGCCTCTCGCGCATACGCCTCGATAATCGCATTTTGAAGGTGTTGGGCTCGCACGAGATTATCAAAGTTGGCGCCGACATCATGGGTGATATACGTTCGTTGCACGCTCTGCGTGACTTCAAGGCCGATGGCTTTGTAGATTTGCAACACGAGGCGATACGTTGGGGTATCCAAGAGAAGAGCCTACGTAAGCTTTCGGCAATAGTCTTGGGTGAGCGTGTGTCGAAGGCACAGCGCCTAAGTAACTGGGATGCCGAGCAACTAACGCAGCAGCAGCAGGAGTATGCTGCAACCGATGCGTGGGTATGTCCCCGCATCTTGAACCACCTCATGGCGACGGAACCAAAGAGTGAACCACCACACATCATCGCGTGTCGTGGTGTTGTAGAGACGCTCAATGCCCCCACAAAGCGCCCACGTAAGCGCCACCACCGCCATAGAGAGACTGCAGAGAATAAAAACTAAGAGATATGAGCAAGAATAAGACATTAAGCATCGTACACCTACGCCGTGGTAAGGAGGAGTCGTTGGAGCGCCGCCACCCATGGGTATTCTCTGGCGCCATCGAGCGCATCAGCGAGGGCATAGCACCCCTCCAGGAGGGTGACATCGTGGATGTAGTAACTAAGGCGGGTGAGTTCATTGCGCGTGGTCACTACCAGATTGGATCTATCGCTGTGCGTGTGCTTACGTTTGAGCGCGAGGATATCGACAGTGCATGGTGGCATAAGCGCATCGCATCGGCACGCAGCCTTCGCGAGGCGTTGGGCATTGCGCATAATAGCGAGACAACATGCTATCGTCTTGTGCATGGCGAGGGCGACTTGTTGCCTGGACTTGTTGTAGATATCTACGAGCGCACCGCCGTTGTGCAGTGTCACTCCGTTGGTATGTACCTCTCGCGCATGGAGATTGCTGAGGCTATTCGCGCGGTATATGGCGATGAGATTGAGGCTATCTATGATAAGAGTTCGCAGACGCTCCCCTTCAAGGCCGACCTCGGAGCTATCGACGGCTACTTGTGGGGTAGAGCTTCGGAGCGTGACAACGTAGTGTTGGAGAATGGACTTAAGTTCAAGGTCAACTGGGAGGAGGGTCAGAAGACTGGCTTCTTCATCGACCAGCGCGAGAACCGTGACCTTGTGCGCCAGTATTCACGTGGTCGTAAGGTGCTCAATACCTTCTGCTACACAGGTGGCTTCTCTGTTGCGGCACTTGCAGGTGGCGCACGTGAGGTTGTGAGCATAGACCTCTCGGAGCGTGCCGTGAAGCTCGCAGACGAGAACGTACGCCTTAACTTTGGCGACGATGCACCACACCAGGCTATTGCTTGCAACGCTGTGGAGTACCTCAAGGATATCGACGATAGTTACGACCTTATCATCCTCGACCCTCCAGCATTTGCCAAGCACCACAAAGTATTGGGCAATGCGCTTCAGGGATACAAGAAGATTAATGCCCGCGCCATGGAGAAGATTCGCCCCGGTGGTATCCTCTTCACCTTCTCGTGCTCACAGGCTGTAAGCCGCGACTTGTTCCGCACCACAATCTTCACCTCGGCGGCTATTGCCAAGCGTAAGGTGCGCATCATAGGTCAGCTCACACAGCCCGCCGACCACCCAATCAACATCTACCATCCCGAGGGCGAGTATTTGAAGGGTTTGGTGGTATATGTTGAGTAGACTTCGTCCCAAATGAAACAAATAAATTGAATATGAAAAGAGTATTTATCTTGCTTTTTGCTGCTGCTGCAGTGGGTTGTGCCCAGGAGAACCAGCAGATTGTTATCAGCGACATCGATCCCAAGGAGGATGCTCTAAACAAGAGCTTTGAATTGGCATATGCAGCCGTTGATGCGCAGAACTACAACGAATTTAAGAAGGCTCGTGTAGAGCTTGAGAAGTATGAGGAGGTCTTCCGCGATCAGGCAGGTGGTGAGGCATATCTCACCTATCTTCAGGAGTGTAACGCTATTTTGAGCGAGTTGTAAAAAGAGTAGTGCTATGAAGACAAAAACACGTAATAATCTTGCAGTTGCAGGCATAGGCTTGCTCTTTGTTTTGGGCCTTTTGGTGGCATCATACCTCTATGAGCCCTCAGTAGAGATTACAACACCAGAGCAGGATGCTCAGAAGATTAGCCTCAAGGCGCAGGCCATCCGCACCGAGGAAGACTTGCGTGAGCTCGAGAAGCTCGCCTACGAGTATGAGATGGCATACCGCGAGAGCTATAATGGTGCAACGGCTATGTATTTCAAGAGTCTCTGTGAGCCTATCATGGTTAAGGCGGGTGACCGTCGTGATATGATTCGTGCTAAGGAGGATGAACTTCGTGCAGCACAGAATGAGTTTAACAAGCGTCTCAATGACTTGGATGCTGCATGGCGCATGGAGCTCGGTAGCGATGAGGAGGTGCTTGAGATGATTGCCCAGAACGAGGCTGCTATCGTAACTCTCAATGAGACTATCGTGGAACTCGTTAAACGTAAGGAGGATCTCGCTGTTGAGGCATGGAGTGGTTCTGGTGGCTCACTCGACGAGCGTTGCCTCAAAGAGATTGGTGTTGTTGAGGATAAGATTGTTAAGTGCAAGGCTGAAATCGAGCAACACAACGTATCTATCGAGCAGATTAAGCTTGCTTGCCGTTTGCAGCGCGGTGCAGAGCCCGAGGCTTTGTAGTTTGCCATGCGAATCGTAAGATATATCCCAATTATCGCTTTGGCAGCGCTTGCCTCGTGTGGTGGCGCTGCACAGAGCGAGACGAGGGAGGCAGAGGTGAAGCAGCGTGCCCAGGAGGTCGTCGTAAATCGCGATTCGTTGCTCCGAGTTATGGATGTGCGCTATAACACGCTGTGTGCCGAGCGTAAAGCGGCCTTTGAGGAGTGTGATGCCCAGCGCAGAGCGGAGCTTATCGAGGCAAACGATAGGGCATGTGCGGAGTTTCAGGACTCTTTAGAGTGGCTGATGCAGGTGCAGCGATAAAGAATAAGTGGTTGTCCTTTCGGGCAACCACTTATTTTTGTCTATTTGCAAGACTACTCAGTAACATCCGTAGCCTCATCTGCGGGGTATGCGATAATCTCCTCTTCGACCATCTCTGCCGCGGCGCTACATATGGGGCATATATTCTCTGAAACCACCTCCTCGCTCTTGGGTTCTACGACGATGAATATGTACTTCAAAATAAAGAGTGCCGCAAGGATATACATCGTAATAGAAATCTTCTTAAACTTGCCGCAGCACATGTTTAGCAATACGTAGCATATCATGCCCATAAGGATACCATCGGAGATAGAGTACGATAGCGGCATAAGGATGATACATATGAATGCGGGAATCGACTCTGTATAGTCGCTAAAGTCGATATTGCGGATTGGCTCGAGCATCAGTAGACCCACGATGATAAGAACGGGTGCGGTAGCGGCTGCGGGGATAGAGAGGAATAGTGGCGAGAAGAAGAGCGCCACCGCGAAGCAGCAGCCAACAACAAAGGCTGTGAGGCCTGTGCGACCACCTTGAGCCACACCCGCAGCACTCTCAACGTATGTCGTAGTGGTTGACGTGCCAAGCATCGCACCCACGGTAGTGGCGATGGAGTCTGCCATAAATGCCTGGTTTAGGCGCTCGATGCGACCATCTTTGTTAACCATGCCTGCGCGCTGGCACACGCCGATAAGCGTACCCACGGTGTCGAACATATCTATAAACAGGAAGGTAAATACAACCACTAACATATCAAGTGTGAAGATGTTATCCCACTGGAACTTACAGAATATAGGCTCGATAGATGATGGCGTAGATGTCACACCCTGGAACTCTGTGATGCCCATAGGGATGCCGATGACCATGGTGATAAGCACACCAAAGAGCATCGCGCCATGCACCTTTTTAATATATAGGAAGCCCGTGATGAGCAAGCCGATGATGCCGAGTAGCGCAGAACCGCTTGTTACATCACCCAGCGTTACGAGTGTGGCCTCGTTACTTGCGATGATGCCTGCCGACTGCAAGCCGATAAAGGCGATAAATAGTCCGATGCCGGCACCTATGGCGTAGCGTAGATTTGCGGGTATGCAGTTGACAATCGCCTCGCGTACATTGGTGAGGGTCAATATTATAAATAGGATACCCTCAAGGAACACGGCAGTGAGGGCAAATGGCCAGTCGTAGCCCATGCCGAGACATACAGTATAGACGAAAAAGGCATTTAGACCCATGCCTGGAGCAAGACCAAAGGGTAGTTTGCCGTATATCGCCATAGCCACGCAGCCGACGATTGCAGCGAGTGCAGTAGATGTGAATACTGCACCCTCAGGCATATTCAACTCCTTGAAGATGCTTGGGTTAACGGCGAGGATGTATGACATGGTGAGAAATATGGTAATACCTGCCATAATCTCGGTGCGAAGGCTGTGCTGCTGCGAGTCAAAGCCAAAAAGTCTCTTAAGCATAACGCTGTTTCTAGTTGGGTTATAATAGTTTGATGCCCCAAAGATAGCAATTATTTGTAACTAAACAAAAATGGAGATGCCCACCGGACATCTCCATAATCTTAAGAAAACAAAACCTTACTCCACAACCTCAACCTCTGTATCGTGGTGGTCGTGGTGGTCGTGGTCGTGCTCGTCGTCGTGAGTTACGATAACGCCATACTCATTGGGGTTGGTGAGCTTCTTGCCGTTGTGCTCGCCAGTGAGGGTGCGCAAGAAGGCAACAATAGCCGTAGTCTCTTCATCTTCAAGCTCTACGTCGCACTGGTAGAGTGCCATGTCGCGAACCGCCTCATCCATAGTTAGGCGTGTGCCATCGTGGTAGTAGGGCCATGTTAGCTCGATGTTACGCAAGCCAGGAACCTTAAAGCGGTGGCGGTCACGCTCCTCTTGTGTCTGCTTGAAGCGGCCGTTATCCTCCTCCGTAAGCTCCATGCCACGAGCGTCGAAGTAGTTGTGACGTACGCCCATAAGCTCGTATGACTGACCTCCGAGGTTGGGACCCGAGTGGCAAGTAGCACAATTATACTCCTTGAAGAGCTCATAACCCTTCAACTCATTGGCTGTGATAGCCTCCTTGTCGCCGAGTAACCACTTGTCGAAGCGTGAGTTAGGTGTTGTGAGTGTACGCTCAAACTCCGCAATAGCATCAGTTATTGTCGCCTCTGTGATACCCTTACCTGGGTAGAGAGCTCTAAACTGTGCTACGTAATTAGCATCTGCAGAGAGCTTTGCCGCAATCTGGTCGAATGATAGCGATGCCATCTCAACGGGGTTGAGAGGAGGTCCTGCAGCCTGCTCTGCGAGTGTTGCAGCGCGGCCATCCCAGAACTGCACGAAATTGTAGACTGCATTATAGACCGTAGGGGCATTTACGCCACCCAAGCGATCCTCAACGCCGTGTGAGTACTGGTGGTTATCCACGCCACCAATGTCGAGGCCGTGGCACGATGCGCACGATACGGTGTTATCCACCGAGAGGCGTGTGTCGTGGTAGAGGGCGAAGCCGAGCTTTGCCTTGTCCTCGTTGATGTCTGTGGGAGGCACGATGGGACGTACAGGCTCGCCAGCGCGCTCACCTACGAGACCATCGTTGTAGTAGGCTGTGCGATAGGCTGTTGCCCAATCTACGATGATGTCGCACTTAGAGTCTGTAATCTGGCTGCCCCAGTGCATAAGGAAGTACTTTGCTGCGGGCATGCGTCTGTCGATGGCGACCTTCTCTACCTTCGCTACATCCACAGGGTTGGGTGTCTCACCCTTTTCGAGGGCGTTAATCAACGGTGTGATATCGAAGGCGCGGTAGCCATCCTCGGCATCTGCCTTTACCATTTTGCCGATAACAGGCATGTCGGCATAGAAGGGTAGTTCGGGATTTGCGCTGTGGCAGTCGAGGCAACCACCCTTATCCAAGATCTCTGCTACGCGAGCCTCGGGTGCAAGATCCTCAGAGGGAGGACGTACAGTAACTCGATAGATCACAAACGCCACAATAGCAATGGCGAGAAGGACTATGAGTATAAGCTGACTCTTTTTTAGGTTTTTCATAGGCTTATTTATTAGGTTATTAGTAATATTTTCTGTTAGTTATAGGCGTGTACACTCGCTTGTGCCGAGGGCAGGTAGTTTACACCCCACCAACACATCTGCAGGGCGAGGAATGCCACGACCACTATTATATAATACGTGCGCTTACGCCATGGTGTCGTATAGGTTGTGGGGCGCAGTGCGAGGTGTATGGCAACGAGGTAGAGACCCCATGTCACGGCAGCCCATGCCTCCTTAGCATCCCAACTCCAATATGCTCCCCAGGCATCCTTCGCCCATATAGCGCCCGTGAGCATACCTATTGTGACAAAGGCTGTTCCACCATAAATAAGTCGCTCTATCGCCTCGTCGAACTTGTCGCTATGTGTGGCGAGTGCCGCGATGGAGAGTATCGTTGCGCAGCCCAACAATGCGTAAGAGAACATATATACCGAGACGTGTGGCACAAACCATATGCTCTGCAGTGCGGGCATGAGGGCCTGGTCGTGAATCTCTGGTTTGAGGATGTTGACGACCATAAATACCGTGGCAAGTAGCGTCGAGAAGGAGAGTATCCAACGGAACTTCCAGCGTACGTATGTAAATAGTCCCGCCACAAGCAAAAAGAGCGAGTACCACAGGCGCGTCTCGCCCATGGTGCGTAGCGGTGGGCGCTCAAGCGTCATCCACAGCGAGGCCATGAAGAGCACAAAGAGTGCAATAGCTGTGACGCTACACGCAATCGCCATGCTGCTCCTCTCACGCTTGCAAAGTGCGAATATTGCCGCAAAGAGCGAGAGTGAGAATACTGCCGCTGCAACCCACGTAAATATGTTCCATCCTAACTCCATGCTACTTAATCAGTTTGTTTGCATTGTGGCGTGGTCCTCGCACAAAGAGCATCACCGCACCTGCGAGTAGTAGTACTATGCCTGCAAGCGATGCCCACTGCCAGGGCTCGCGTACTATTTCGACGATGCAATACTCCTCTTGAGACTCCTTTCGAGAGTTGATGCTTACGAGGTATATTTTCTCGCTAAATGTTCTGTGGTATGGGTGGTTGACGGTTAGTGTAACAGTCTCATTGTCAATCTCTGCCACTGCCTCAAAGTGCGTAGGTGTGCCACTTGAGCTATACTCAACTTCGAACTCTTGGAGTTGCATTGTATAACCAAGATTCGAGGCCGTGCCGTTGAGGTGGTAGGCCTGTGTTGTGGGCCCCTTTGCTGTAAGTATTGAGCGCAGTTGCACACGGTCGGGTGCGCCCCAAAATCCCGCGCCGAGGGCGATTATAAGTCCCGCGTGCAGGAGCGTAAAGCGCCAGCGTATGCCCCGCGATGTGCGCCAGCCACGCATGGTGATAAGCAGTAGATGTGTGAGCGTGAAGAGTATCGCTACGACCACCAACCATGATGCAGCATTTGGCTCACGCTGCAGACCGAGGTATAGGCCTACAGTTACCATCGAACCCAGCGACAACCACGTTGCGCGCATCGATAGTAGCGACTTTGCAACGACAGATTTTTCGCGGTTTGAGTGGAGCATATACGCGACAAACACCCATAGCGCAAGGATTATGACGTTGAGCGGAAAGGCGAAAATCTCGACGGGGAAACTACCCACGAGCAGCTGCAATAGCAGGGCTGTTGCCACCGCCGCGGCAACTACAATAGCCTCTACTGCAATAACTTTTCTCTCTGTTACGTCCATCTCGCTAAAATATTTGC
The DNA here is from genome assembly GCA_023413645.1 of Bacteroidota bacterium. Lineage (GTDB taxonomy): Bacteria > Bacteroidota > Bacteroidia > Bacteroidales > Rikenellaceae > Alistipes. The sequence goes on along the minus strand of JAEZPN010000102.1, from coordinate 20,284 downwards.
CTCAAAGATATAAATTTATTTTCAATCGCGAAATTTTTCGATATAAAATTCATAATTATAGCAATAAACATTTGTCATAATTGTATGGTGTTATGGCAAAAAAAATCTCCGATTTGGATATGCAATCTTTTTTTGTTACTTTTGCTCATCAAACATATATATAAGATGCCACTTATTAGTGTTATTATCCCGGTGTACAACGCCGAACAGTATGTCGCCTCTTCCATCGAGAGTGTGCTATCTCAGCAGGATGCCGCTGATTTTGAGATAGTCATCATTAACGATGGCAGCAAGGATGGTAGCCTCGATATATGTCGTGACTATGCCGAGCGAGACAAGCGCATACGACTCTTCGATAAACCTAACGGTGGTGTAAGTTCTGCGCGTAACCTCGGTCTCGACAAGGCTACGGGTGAGTGGGTGGTATTCCTCGATGCGGATGATTGGTTGACGCCCGACACATTTAAGCTCTTGGCGCAGCATATGTCCGACAACGACATCATTCGCTTCTCAATCGAGGATATATTTTCAGCTGAGCGACGACGTAAGCGCGTGTTGCGCCAGGCGAGTGGTCGCGATGACACGCTAAGGCAACTGCTTGGCCACCGCACGATACTCGGTATTGGTGGCACGGCATATCGTCGCAGTATCATCGAGGAGCACCATGTGCGCTTCGACGAGAAGTTATTCTATGCCGAGGATTGGCTCTTCCTAACGACGCTCGTATGGCATAGCCGCAGAGTTAAGACCCTCTCAAATGCGTGGTGCTACCTCTACAATCGCTACAACGAGACAAGTTGCACGAATTCGCTAAACAGCAAGAAGTTGGTGTTGTCACTGGTGGTGCATAAACGACTTTTGACCATGGTGGGTGGCGGCTATAGGGCGGAGTGTCGTCGAACACGCTGCTGTCGCGTAGATATAATGCTCCGATATTGCCCCGTTGAGGAGGTGCTCACTGCGCTCAAGGAGCACCGCGAGCATATCGACCTTCCTACGTTTGGCGATATACTCTTTGCCAAGATCTCGGAGAAGATGCGCTGGAGACTGTTTAAATTCCGCCGCTACGCTCGCCAGCATGGACTAAAATAGACCCTTTAGACCCCTCGTCCGACTCAACGTCTTCCTTCACGTTTCCTCCCGTTCACCCCTTATTTATGGCGGTTCGCCCGATTTTCTTTGAAAATGTGCGGTTGTTTGCCGAAAAATCACTATCTTGCGCACAAATAGAATAGATAGAGGTATCTCGGTGGCTGTAGAAAAGAGTTTAATGAAACAATAAACACTTGATTATTAGCGTTATAGTCACAGGGATTTTGGATAGGAATAATATTAACTTAAAACTTCATTATTGAATTATGAAAAAGCTATTGTTTTTGATGCTCGCCGTAATGGTAGGTGTAAGTGCTTCAGCACAGTCTTTGCCCGACGTAAAGATTGAGAACCAGGAGGGTAAGGTGATTTCAACAAAGTCACTCGCTGATGGTACTCCTATGATCATCTCATTCTGGTCAACTACATGTAAGCCCTGTATCATGGAGCTTAACGCAATCAACGACAACCTCTACGACTGGTTGGAGGAGGTTGACATGAAGGTCGTTGCAGTATCTGTTGATGACGCTCGTACTGTTAGCCGCGCACGTGCTATGACTAAGGGTCAGGGTTGGGACGACTATGTATGTCTCTACGACAAGAACCAGGACTTCAAGCGTGCTATGAACGTGAGCCTCACACCCCACACCTTCATCGTTGACGGCAAGGGTAACATCGTCTACTCACACTCTGGCTACACACCTGGTAGCGAGCAGGAGTTGTTCGAGAAGATTAAGGCTTTGAAATAATAACGCATAACTAACTTTGGGAGAGGGAGCTACGTAACTGTGGCTCCCCTTATGCCCGAAAAATAGACTATAACAGATGAAGAAATTTCTACTTTTGCTTGGCGTGGCTGTGGCCACTGTTTTTGCTGTAGAGGAGGCCTCAGCACAGATCAAGGCTGGTGAGGGTCAGGTGTCTATCGCTTTGGAGAGCAACAACTCTTACTACGCTAAAGATAAGACTCTTGAAAATATCGGTCTTGTCCTCCCCGAGAAGCGTACACGTGGCGACTTCGGTTCTAACGACTACCTCAAGGTAGACTATAGCATCGGTCGTTTCTCTGCAGGTGTCCAGATTGATGGTTACCTCCCCGCTATGTATGGCTACGACTTCTACGACTATTGCCAGCGCGACTCTAAGCTCAATATGTTCCTCACAAAGTATGTACAGTGGGAGGATGCAAACTGGGGTGTTCGTCTTGGTGATATCTATGATCAGTTTGGTAATGGTCTCGTCTTCCGTGCTTATGAGGACCGCGCTTTGGCGTTCAACAACTCGTTGGCAGGTGGTCGTGCCTACTACAACTTCAACAACATGGTGAACGTTAAGGTGTTGGCAGGTATGCCTCGCCTCTACGACATGCGCTCTAACACTGCAGTTTGGGGTGGTGACATCGCTCTCTCTATCTCTGACATGGCAGGTTGGTACGACGGCATGGTATCTATCGAGGGTAGCTACGTTGGTCGCTACCAGAAGGATGCTGCTGTCAACTTCCCCGTGGAGAACTTTACAAAGGGCGTTGACACAGACGTTCTCAACATGGTGTCTGGTCGTGTAAACTTCGAGTATGCTGGCTTCTCACTCCGTGGTGAGTATGCTGCGAAGCTCAACGAGGATATCTACAACCCTATGCTCGATGCTGCTAAGGGTAACGTTATCGCTCTCGACCTTGGTTACAACATCGGTCGCTTCTCTGCATCGGCATCATTCCGCCGTCAGGAGAACATGACAACATTCATCGAGTTCCGTCCTATGGGTATTGGTGGTGGTAACACAATGACTTACCTCCCCTTGCTCACACGTCAGCACACCTACTCACTCGCAAACCTCAACCCCTACCGTGGTTCAAGCGTTCACACTGGTGGCGAGGTAGGTGGTCAGATTGACCTCTACTACTCATTGCGTAACCCTAAGGCACGCGGTAAGTACTGGAACTTCCACGTTAACTTCTCTATGTTCAACACTTTGGATCACTACAGCAAGATGATGAATATGGATATGGAGAGTCGCAACGTATGGGTTGACTTCAACTTCGACGTTGAGCGTCAGTGGAACAAGCAGGTTAAGACTACTTTCCTCTACTCTTTCCAGCGCTGGGATGAGGAGATCAACCACTACGATGCCCCACATGCGCACTACTGCCGTTCACACATCTTCGTAGGTGATGTAACTTACAAGATCAACAAGAAGCACTCTTTGCGCTTCGAGGCACAGTATCTCGCATCTAACGACTACGAGGGTGACTGGGTAGCAGCAACCATCGAGTACAACCTCGCTCCTAAGTTCAGCTTCTACGTAAGCGATATGTGGAACTGCGAGCCTATGGGTAACGAGAGCTCAGCATACGGTAACTACTATGTTGACATCAACACATACGAGGGTCAGAACCACCTCTTGCACTACTACCAGGTAGGCGCAAGCTTCACACACAACAGCCTCCGCGCACAGCTCTCTTATGGCCGTAACCGCGCAGGTTATGTATGCTCTGGTGGTGTATGCCGCTTCCAGCCCGCTTACACAGGTGTTAACCTCGCTTTGACACTTTCATTCTAATAATGATAAACAAAGAGTATGAAACTTACTAAATTCTTTGCCCTCGCGCTCGCAGCACTCGTATTTGTTGGTTGTGGCGAAGAGAAACCCCAGGGTGTAGTACCCACGGGCGATGCTGTGCTTACGGCAAACAACAACTCTGTAGTGGTAAACACCCCTATCGAGTTCACTGTAACTGCGGCTGATGGCACAGATCTCACAGCTCAGGCTACAATCTTCGACAAGACTCACGACTTCGCAGAGGTTTCTAACCCCTTCACTCCTACAATGGATGGCGACTATGAGTTCTATGCTGTTGTGGGTAACATCATCACTGCTGCAATAAAGGTGAGTGTTGTTCCAACAATCCCCACATTGCCCGAGGATGCTCAGCCCGAGAACACAAAGTTCAACCACCGCATCTTGCTCGTAGACCACACTGGTAACACTTGTGGTTACTGCCCCGAGATGATGTTGGCGCTCAAGGAGGTTGCTGAGACTGGCGATTACCACTCAAAGTACTATGAGGCTATGGCTCACACCTACTCTACAAGTGACCCTGCATACTCTGCTGCTGCAAGCATGGTGTCAAACCTCCATGGTGTTTCAAGCTATCCCACATTGACCTATAATTTCTATCATGAGACCAAGTCGGATAGAAATGCAGCTCATATCATGGGTCAGATTGATGCTTTGTGGAAGGCGGAGGGTGCTGACGCTGGTATCGCAGCTGCTGCAACACTCGCCTCTACATCTGTTGTCGTGAACACTGAGGTTAAGGCTGCTGTTGATGGCGAGTATCGCATCACAGCGTGGTTGTTGGAGGATGGCATCTATGCTAAGCAGACAAATGCTCGCGAGGAGTGGATGAATACCCACGACAACGCTATTCGTCAGCGCATCGACAGCGACAACATCTCAGGTGTAGACCTTGGCACTCTCGCAACTGGTGAGAAAAAGTCTACAGCTCTCACACTCAAGATTGTGGGTAACAAGTGGGCGCGCGAGAACCTTAAGGTTATGGTTATCGTGAGCGCTAAGAACGCTAAGGGTAAGTTCGACGTTGCTAACGTTGCTATTTGCCCCATGAACGATGTTGTTACATACGACTACAAATAATTAAAACAATATTTTCAAACTAATTAAAACCGTATTAATCATGAAACTTACAAAATTTATTGCATTTGCATTCGCTGCATCTGCAGTAGCATTTGCTGCTTGTGATCCTGTAGATAACAATGATCCAAAGCCTACTCCTACTGGCGACATCGTTCTCTCAGCAGACAAGACAACTGTATTAATTGGTGAGACTGTAACATTCACAGTTACTGACTCTATGGGTCAGGATGTTACTTCACAGGCACTCATCTATGACAAGAACCTTAAGGAGGTAGAGTCAACTGTTACTTTCACAGAGTCTGGTACATATTCTTACTTCGCAACTATCGGCTTGTCTACATCTAACTACGTAGAGATTGTCGTTGCAGCTTCTATTCCTGAGGTTCCCACTGATCCTCAGCCCGAGAACTTCACGTTCAACCACCGTGCTCTCGTTATCGACCAGACAGGTGTTAACTGCGGTTACTGTCCTCAGGCTACTGAGCAGCTCAAGACTTTGGAGAACACTGAGTGGCACCAGTACTACAACGAGGTAACTTGCCACGCTGGTGGTTACGCTAGTGGCGACCCCGGTAACTCAGCTGCTGCAAACGCTCTTAACAAGTTCCAGAGCAGCATGATTTCTGGTTATCCTTGCATCTTGGTTAACTTCTACGGTAAGCCTGCTGACTACGGTTACACAAGCATTATCAGCGTTCTTAAGAACTACGTTCAGAAGGATGGTGTTGATGTAGGTATCGCTTCAGCTGTTACTGGTGACTCACAGAACGTATACTGCGCAGCTCAGATTAAGTCAGCTGTTGCTAAGGAGTACAAGATCACAGCATGGTTGCTCGAGAGCGGCATCTACAGCCCCAACCAGGCAGGTGCTACTAAGGACTACCACAAGATCTACAACCACGCACTCCGTAACATGTCTCACTCATACTCTAACACAAACGTTCAGGGTGATGCTTACACATTCGAGGCAAATGAGGTTAAGGAGTTCGTATTCGAGCTTCCCGTTCTTCTTTCAAAGTGGAACTATGAGAACATGGAGGTTCTTGTAATCGTTTCTGCTAAGGATTCAAACGGCCGTTGGGAGGTTGCTAACTCACTTACTTGTAAGATCAACGAGACTAAGCAGTTCGAGTATCTTCAGTAATCGATACTATATGGTTTAGTAATCCCTTAGAGGATTATATAAAAGTTACCCCTGTCCTTTTGGGCAGGGGTAATTTTTTGATACTTCTACTATCAGTAACTATAAAGTCAAATAGACTCAAACTTGGCCGATGTGTTATACGAGGAGGAGTTATAGAAATTAAGTTTTAGGGGTCTTTCTACATCACCAAATTAGGTCGTTTCGTAGAAAAAATCACCCCGCGATGTTGCGCATTGCGAAAATTGTATTATCTTTGCCCCACTAAAACGTGAAAACGTTGGACCCATAGCTCAGTTGGTTAGAGCAGCGGACTCATAATCCGAAGGTCGTGGGATCATGCCCCTCTGGGTCCACAACAAAACAAAGGCTGTCAGGCACACGCTTGACAGCCTATCTTTTTATCGCGACACGCGAGCTAAAATCTACTCTACATACGACGCATCATACTCTATTGTAGTATAGACCACCATTCCCTCGCTATCAATGAGATAGGTGCGTGGAACATAGGTCGTGGCGTAGAGATTATATATCTCGCGCAAGGGGTCGGGAACGACATCGAACTTATAACCATTGTCACTCATATATGCCGCAACCTCGTCGCTATCTCCGTCGCGCGCAACAAGGAGCACATATAATCCCAACTCATCGAACTCAGCACGAGCCGCCTGCATATCATCCAAGAGCATCTTGCAATCGGGGCACTCATGCGAGAAGAGCACAAGAAGCACCTCCCCGCCACGCAGCGCCGAGAGCGTCACACTCTCGCCCGCAAGGGTTGTAGCCGTAAAGTCGGGAGCCTCGTCGCCAACAACGATAATTGATGCCTCCTCATGCGTGGGCAACCCCTCAATCACAGTGCCACAGCCCACCGCAAAGAGGGCAACACATATAGACAACAGTGCGAACTTTCGACACATACCTCACAAAATTAGATATTACACCTCCAAAGATAGGTATTTTCCGTGAAAAGCACAAAAAAGGGAGACCTAAGTCTCCCAATAATCTACATTTCGTAACTAATAGAGTACTACGTCATGTTCATACGCAAATTCAACAATCTTCTGAATCTTTTGGGGGTTTCCTGATCCGTACTTATAGCCGGCATCAAATGCTTCATCCAACTTATCAGCCTGATAAGCATTAAGATCTGCTGCAAGATCTCTAAACTCCTCAACATCACCTGCCGCAGCAGCGTCATACAACTCATCGAGATACCATGTTACGCACTCCTCCGTAGAATCAAAAGTCTCATGCCACAACTGGCAAGATACCGCTACAAAACATACTGCCAAAATAGCCAAAATCTTCTTCATAGTTGTAAAGTTTTATAGGTTTATAAATTGTTCCTTCTACAAAGATATAAAAAAACTATCTATAAACACAAAATTTTTATCAATAAAAATTGCTCCCCAAGCAAACTATCCGCCGGCCTTTTTACATTTGTAGCCCGCCTTGGTGAGCAAGTCCACAACGCGGTCGCGGTGGTCCCCCTGGATAATAATCTCGCCATCCTTAGCCGTACCACCCACACCACAACTCTTCTTGAGCTCCTTGCCCAACTCCGCGAGGTCGTCCGCGCTACCCACAAAGCCACGCACAACAGTAGCAACGCGGCCACCCTTAAGTCTATCGAGCCACACCTTGAGGTTCTGCTTCTGCGGAGCGAGGGTCTCAGCCTCGGCCTCCTCCGCGGTGTTATATGCAAAGTCGGGATTTGTAGAAAAAACTACGCCCAACCTCTCCTTCCAATCGCTTGCCATAGTAATAAAATTTAGTTTTCTATACAAAGATAGACATTTTTTTGTAACTTTACGCTATGAAACAGAAGAAGAGACATCGCCGCCGCGACCTCACGGCATACAATCCCAAGCAGCTACCCGAGATTCTTCCGCCCGAAGATGACCGACACCTTGTGCACGTATATGTCGAGGGATATGAGGATGTAGCCTTCTGGCGCGGAATATTCGACCACTTCCGCAACCCCTATTTGCGCTTCGAAATATCGGTGCCCAACCGTGATGACCTGCCCAAGGGTAAGAAGGTGCTTATGTCGATGCTCGACCGCACAGCGAAGGAGAGCGTGCTCCTATGCGTAGACTCCGACTTCGACTACCTCTTCGCGGGTGAGACCGAGCAGTCGGCAAAGATACTCGGCGCGGACAACATGTTCCACACATATACCTACGCCACAGAGAACTACCTATGCTATGCACCATCGTTGCGTAACGTGTGCGTCAAGGCAACGAAGAACGACACGCGCATCTTCGACTTCGAGCGCTTCATGGCAGCATATTCCGAGATTATATATCCACTATTTCTGTGGTATGTGCACTCCGCGCGCTACTCTACCGAGAGCGTCTTTACACTTGCCGAGTTCCGCGCGGCTGTGCGCCTCGGTTATGTCGACATACGCCACAATGGCGAGGGAACACTCGCCTGGCTACAGCGCAATGTGGAGCGCCGCCGTCATGCCTTAGAGGCTAACAACCCCGAGATATGCGAGGCGGTAGAGGCACTTGGCACAGAACTCAAGAAGCGAGGCGTGGAGCGCAATAACTGTTACCTCTTTATGCACGGCCATACACTCATGGACAATGTCACCATGCCGCTGCTCTCGGCCGTGTGCGACAAGTTGCGCCAGCTCTCAGTGGCGAAGATAAACAACTCGAAGGTGGAGGGCATAGCACTCAAAAACGAGCTACAGAACTATACCAACACCCTGCGCTCGATACGCGATGTGTTGCTCGATAACGAGAACTATACCTCATGCCCGCTATACAAGCGCCTGAGGGACGACATACAGGAGTATCTCGACGTGATGATTGGACGCATCAAGGCGGAGCAACCCGTTGAGATTATGCTACGTTGCAACTTCGAACCATAACCCACATAGAGGCTCATTCCCCCGAGACTTACCCACAAAATAAAATATTCTACGATAATAGTTTTAGGGTCTTTTAGCGTGCTAAAAAGACCCTAAAACATATAAATTTGCACATTTTACTAATATTTTCCACTAAAAATGCTTGGATTCTAATTTTTTTTGATTACTTTTGTAAGAGACAAAAAGACCTTTTTAAGATACAATATAACCTAAAACTATAAATATATGTCTAATCACTGCCCGGCAACGTGCCACTCCTACACCCTCGAACCCGAGGCTGGTTTCTCGTTAATTACACTGAAGGCTGGTGAGAAGATGGCTATCGAGCGTGGCGACAGCAACTGCCTACTCTTCCTCACTAAGGGTGACTTCACAATCGACTCGGAAGAGCGTTGCGACTACACCGTGCGCGAGGGTCATTTCGTATTCTGCTTCCGTGCATACCACTACGACATCACCGCGTCGACCGATGTCGAGATTATACGTGCGCACTTCATCGCTGCAGGTGCTGCGTGTGACATGATCCCCTTCAACAGCATCGTGGGCAAGATTAAGAAGATAAACTACAAATTTACTCAGGTAGCGATGAACGAACCTATGACACTGCTACTGCAGTCGGTGCGCCTCTACCTCGAGAACTCAATGAAGTGTAACCACCTGCAGAGCGCGAAGATACAGGAGATGTTCGTAATCTTCAAGTTCTTCTACACACCACAGATTCAGCTTCGCACATTCTATAACCTCTTCGACCGCAACCAGTCATTCGCATCGCTCGTGCGCAACAACGCCCCACGCGTGAAGACTGTCGAGGAGCTTGCCGACATCTGTGGCTTTAGCATTCAGCATTTCAACAATATGTTTAAGCAGGAGTTCAACGACACTCCCTATAGCTGGATGCAGAAGCAGCGTATCATCGAGATTGAGCGTCTCCTCACTGAGACCAACGTGCCCCTTAAGAGCATTATCAAGATGTACAGCTTCACCAACCATGGTCACTTTGCACTCTTCTGCCGCAAGTACCTCAAGAAGACTCCGCTCAAGATCCGCAAGGAGGCACGCGCACTCCGCGAGGCTCAGCAGGCAGCACAGCAGTAATAGTCGCACTTATATATATTATATGGGGTTGTCCTTCGGGACAACCTTTTTTTGCATCAGTACCTTTTTGCGAGATCCGTAGATAAAACGCCACGAAAATACAAGATATTCCCACTTTTTCTTACACCTCCTGAAATAGGCTAAAACCACAAAAACTGCACTTTGCGCCAATTCAAGGCATAAAAAGACTAAAAAATTACACCCGCACATCTTTTTGGTTTACAGCGCATTACGCATTAGGTGTGAAAAAAGATTAAAAAAAGTTTGTAAAATATTTGGTGGTTAAGAAAAAATGCTATACTTTTGTCCTTTGGAGAGGTGGCAGAGTGGTCGATTGCGGCGGTCTTGAAAACCGTTGAGCTGCGAGGCTCCGGGGGTTCGAATCCCTCCCTCTCCGCAAGACTACGAAGCAAAAAGGTATCGAGAAATCGATACCTTTTGTTTTTTATACCTCGGCGCAAGTGCACTTGAGGACGAAGGTATAGAAAACAAAAGATACGGCTTGCCGCTTTTTGCGCAGTTGGGCTTGCAAGGGCCCCTGCGGCAAGCAGAAGGGAAAGGCGTTAAGCGGAGCAGACCTTGGTCTGCGCAGTAGCCAATTCTCCCTCTCCGCTCGATCACAATGCAGAACGGATGACGAAAGTCATCCGTTTTGTTTTTGTGTATATGTGTCTGTGAGCAAGCTCCCGCCACAAACACAAAACACCCCCGCCTGTCGGCGTGTTCTGCATTATGTCTATAGTGTGGCATTGCTCACTTAATGTGGGGGTTGAGCCGATAGTGTAGGGTTTATTGCTCGACCTTTGGTCTGCGCTATAAGGTATCGGCTCTATGGCTTCGCCATTCGAATCCCTGCGGCGAGCAGAAGGGAAAGGCGTTAAGCGGAGCGACCATCGGGAGCGTAGTAGCCAATTCTCCCTCTCCGCTCGATCACAATGCAGAACGGATGACGAGAGTCATCCGTTTTGTTTTTGTGTATATGTGTCTGTGAGCAAGCTCCCGCCACAAACACAAAACACCCCCGCCTGTCGGCGTGTTCTGCATTATGTCTATAGTGCGGCATTGCTCACTTAATGTGGGGGTTGAGCCGATAGGGTGGTTGTTTATTGCTCGACTGCGTCTGCGCTTTTCTGTTTAAGGTATCGGCTCCACGGTTTCGCCGTTCGAATCCCTGCGGCGAGCAGAAGGGAAAGGCGTTAAGCGGAGCGACCATCGGGAGCGTAGTAGCCAATCCCTCCCTCTCCGCTCTGAATAACCTACAAGGAGTTGAATATCAACCTTGTAGGTTTTTTTTTGTGCACCAAAAATGCACCAAAAATGCACCTTTACCTCACCGAGAACGCACCAACTCGCCTATACAGCATCGAGCCTACACACAACAAATATGCGGGTAGGCAAAAACCTACCCGCATATTTGCTTAGGGCAAAATTCAGGCTTATTTGGCAAAAATCCGTATAACAATAGCGGAGTTTTTATCCCTCAATTACCACACTACTCGTTATCGGGGTGCTTTGATGCTATAATAGTTGTTTGGCAGATCACAGAGTCAAACTTATCAACCACCTGAATCGTATAGTTGAAGTGTTCCAAGTCTGTGTGTGCACCTTTATTAGTAAATGTAAATGCAAAGTCTGTTTTATTCTTATTTACAATAATCTCACGACTTCTAGCACACTCACCCTTAATAGGTTCAGAAATAATGATATAACAGCTACCAGCAAAGCCATCGAGACTGCCTGTGCATTTATATCTATGAGATGTATATTCTCGTCCCGATGTCGGGTCGTGCACACCCTCTACCTCCTCAATACATTCGAGATTAACATTCGTCAGTTGAACCTTGAGAGGATTGATATCATTCCAATCCTTATCACACGACACAAAGGCCATTGCCGCCATAAGGCTAAAAATAAGTTTTTTCATATCAATATCGGTTTAATATATTATTTTACTACCCACTGACCCGGATTGGCAATGACTTTACCATTCTCAACCTGGAGTGTTACCTCGCCCGTTTCGGGATCTTTGACCTCAAATTCAAACTCAAAGTCTATTTCGTAGTCATCGGCATAGCCCTCGTCATTATCGTGTGTAAGTTCAAGTCGAGTGAACTTCATCCAACCGAGAGTAGACTTCTGCAGTTCCATGTCACCCCACATTGAGATGTGACCAGACGCAACCACGCCATCGCTTGTATCAACACCCTCAACATCGCCGAAATAATATTTTGTGTCTTTCTGAAGAGGAATATCTTGTAAGCTAAGGCCAAAACCTATATAAACATAATGTACTTCATCCTCATTGTTACAGGGAATCGGAACATTATGTCTTGTAAGCGTAAAATTAGTTTGCTCCTCTTTTCCATCATAGTTCTCTTTCACCTTAAACTCAAGAGTATCTCCATTAACTACATTCCAGTACCACTCATTATAGGTTGAAATAAATGTGTTGTCAAGCCCCCAATCATCATAGGTCATATTCATCTCAATGAAGTACTTTGTTGGCTCAGGCAAAACACCAATCTCCACTAATTTATCGCACGAGGTCACTACACTCGCTGCGACCATTGCCATAAGGCTAAAAACAAGTTTTTTCATAGTTGTTTGCTATTTAACAATTATTATCTGTTATCTCTAATTTCGCTGAAGCTCTGTGAGCCACTCTCAACAGCGTGTACATTGACACTCTTGCCGCCTGAGAATCGCCATACGATTTGCAAACCTATATTCTGCACTGGTTGTGTGTAGCGGTCGGTAATAATTATATCGCCAACGTATCTATCCATCTTACGACGATTGCCAAGAGCTGTGAATGATAAGGTTATCTGCAACTTATCCTTGCACAAGTTCTTGTATATTTGGCCATTTACAGCATATACTGCGTGGTATATGCGGTCGAATGACTTAAATTTAGGCTCGAACATCATATTCAACATACCACCCCAACCGCGGTTAAAGCTAAAGGTGTTGTTCATTGTATAATATTGGCGGAATCGTAGACTGTCGTAGTGTACACCACCCATTGATGCATTCTCTTTGAGGAGTGTAAAACGACTTGAGAGTTTCATTGTCCAAGGTTTAACGGGTTGCCAGTTAAACTCTACACCAAGACCATAGAAATTGTTTGATGCAAGGTTGACGGGCATTGTGTAGAATACTTCAGGGTCTGTTGCACTCTGAATAGTCTCCCAGCTTATTGAATTACTCTCGTGGGCGTACATACCAGTAATATTCAACATATTGCGGAACAGCGATGCACTAACCATAACCATATCACCCACAGGCGACTTCAAATCGGGATTACCTACGGTGTAGTTATATGGGTCGCTCCAGCGTATGGTGGACGAGATAGCTGCATAAGGGATATCATCAAGCGTACGCTTGTAGTTAACCATCAGGGCGTGCTTACCCTCATTATCGAGTGGCATCATCATCTGAAGCATAGGGTTAATGCCCCACTGCATATTCTTCGCCTTAGCACCATCATCCAATGTCTCGTAACCAATATTATTTATCTGGAAGTTAACGCCTATGTTATATCGTATCTTCCACACCTGACCCATAGCCGAGACATAAGCCAAAGGCGTTAGACCCGTTGTGCGTGTAGGAATAAGGCTTGTCTGAAAACGGTCTTCGACTTCTGTTTGTGCATGTGTCGGAGCATAGTCTTGTGTGATATACTGTACAGATGCACCATACTTTAGCACTGCCTTTTGGCTAATGGGGTCGGTAAAGTCGATAGATAGTTTGTACATATTCAACGATGTCTCATCCTCAGCCTCGGTTGACACGCCCTCACTTATTGGCAGATAGTCCGTATGGTTATCCGCTTGGCGATTGAAGTAGTCGCCTATAACCTCCATAGTAGTACCTCGCTTGCCGAGTGTGGCATTATATTTCAGTGTACCCTCCTGGAGGAGATAATTGTTGTAGTTGTTTATCTGCGAGAGGAGAACATCGGCACTATTCAAAGACATATTGCTGCTCCAAATCTTATTTGTGGCAATATAGTAACTACCACCTATTGAGTGCCTATCGTTGATTTGCTGCGTAAGGCTCAGACGATTAACGATGTTATAGCTCTCACCATCGCTCTCCTGTGCTATAATAGATAGGTCGCCATTCGCCATATTCCAAGTTGTCTGCTCAGCACTCTCCTTTGGCTGATAATATCCCATTGAGAGGTTGTCATAAACACTTAGGTTCTTATAACGATAGTAGATGACTCCATTGAGATAGGCATCCTCAAAGCCTTTGGTAAAGTGATACGATGAGCCACCAACCACTGCACCATAATAACCACCCTGTGGAGGCTGGCGGAGTGAGATATGTATTATACCACCTGTCATCGCTGCATTTTGGTTGCTACCAGCCAAATAGTCTATTTTCACCCTGTCAATCATATCGGCAGGGATGGTTTTCAACTCATCGGATGATGCGAGCTTTACGCCATCAATATAAATCTCACTTACGGGCAGACCATTTATTTCGTAGCTACCATCCTTGAGTGTCACGCCAGGGAGAAAGGCTAAGGCATCAGATGTCTGCTTACCTTTGGCAATCTCCGACGAGCGAAGATTTACGGTGTAACCACTCGCATCGTGCTGGGTGCGTGATGCTACGACGCTCACCTCATCAATCATCGTGTCGTCAACCTTCATTACGATTGTTCCAACATTACCCACTTGACAATTCATCGTCACACTCTTGTAACCAATGTATGACACTTGTAACTGATACTCAACGCCATTTTCGGCATTGAGGGTAAACTCTCCATTCTCGTTAGTTGCTACGCCGCCCATATACGATGAGTCCACAGCGGCCTGCAATACTACGCTAACATAGGGCATAGGCTCGTTATTTTCATTAACCACACGCCCTGAAATGCTCTGTGCAATAGCTGTACTCATAGAATAAATACTAAATAGTGCGACTAATAAAAACTGTTTCATATCAAAAGATTTTGCGATTATTGTCCTTGTTTCTATCGCAAAATTACCCGAAAAAAGTTTTACACAATAAAAAACGACCTACGAATTTTAGTTCGTAAGTCGTTGTAAATCAGCAGTGGCTGAAAATATTTGTTTGACACCACTCTTAAAAAGTTTGACACTTCTATTTTTCGAGCATATCTCTGAGGAAAATCGAAAGATTTGTATCACTCTCGGTCAAGCCGAGCTTGTGTCTGATATCTGCACTATGGTGATAGTGGCGTGGCTGGCTTGTGTATGCTTTGATATCCTTGCCCTTTAGGCCGATTGCATACAAACAGCAGATGTTTATCTCCTCGTCGGTCAAGCCACGCTGCTTGAGAGCAGAGATAAACTCGGGATTGTTGCCCTCAATGGTGAGGCGTGTCGACTCGATAAAGCTCTCTTTGTCGGCCAGCAATGATTCTAACTCCTCATAGGCCTTTTTGTTGGCAGATGTAGTGCCCGTAATCTGCGAAATGATAACCTTATTCAGCACATCGAGTCTCGCTTTGATAACGGCCTTTGCTTCATCCCTAACGTTTGAGTCCTCGACCATCTTTGTCAGTGCATCACGCTCGGCAATGGCATCGGCATAGAGCTGCTCATACCTCTGCTTCTCAACCTCCAACTCCCTGTTCTTTGCGCGGGTGATTTGTAGTCGTCGGCGGATAATCATAATCACCAAGAGTGAGCCAATCAAAGCAATAACGCACGCCATAATAGCAATTGTACGCTTATTCTTCGCCTCAGTCTCCTTTGCTTTTGCCATCTCCAGGTTATGGCGTTCCTCGACAAATTTGGTATCTTGTTGCATTATAGCCCAAGTGGTGCTATCGGATACGATCATATACTCGTTATATGCTCTCAAGGACTCTTCGTATCTTCCTAATCTCTCATAAATCTCAGATTTTAAGGCCTTGTACTTTTTCTCCTCAGATGTATTTGCGCTGTATTTGTACCGCTCGATTGCTTGTAGTGCCTCTTCATATTGACCTAATCTAATATACGCATTGGCTAGTGTAAGCCAATCTACACTCTCAGCAGGAATAGTATTAAGGTACTCATCCACGGCATCTTTAAGTTCTGCATCGGTGCCACAATCTTCGAGATATGTTATATAAGATGAGTAGAAACCAAGTAACAAAGGAAAACTCATAATCTCCCTTAGTTGCTTACACTCATCAATATAGGGCAAAGCATTTTCATACTCATTTGTTAAGGTATATCCGTTAACTATAAGGATTAAGCAATTAACATAACTATGATGCCTTCCAGCCTGTTTGAAGTATGATGCAGCCGTTTTATGTGTTTCAATAAAGCTGTCCCACTCATATAACGAATAATAGATTGAGCCTCGATTAAAATATATTCGAGCCTTAGTCAATATATCATCTGATTCGGAACCTTCAGAAATTGCTTTTACAAAAAACTCTAACGCTGCAGCATCATTGCCTGCGTTCTGATATATTCTTCCTTGATAAAAGCGTGTTCTCAACTTGTCCGTCGCCGAGCCATTATCCTCATAATAGTCAATGGCGGGCTGCAAAACCTCAAAGTCAGTTCGGTCAATATAGTTCTTATCCATTGCCATTGACAGCAATAGGGCGTGCTTCGCTCGCTCCTCATCGCCAATCAATTCATCGGTATCAATAGCCTGCAAAACATTAAGCACACTATCGGGACGCTCCTCTATAATGGTCTCCATAGATGTCAATGTCTCCCAATGCTCCGAATGGCGGTTGCACGCTGTCAGACTAAGAGTAAGAAGTAGTATTGTAATAAGTCGTTTCATGCTAAGATCCTTGTTTATAATACAAAGATAGTCTTATAAAAGTTTTCTGCAAAATTGGGTGTGATAAAATTATTGATGTATTATCGTATTGTTACCTTTGTTACAGCGGTAACAATGGTGTGATATGACCATTCTGTACCAAAAATGCACCGACCCCGTGTCTACACACTTCTACGGGCATTTTTCTAATTCTCCATTTCCTATTTTCCGGCAATTTTGTACGACCGATGCTCCCGATAGCATATACCTTGATGATGTCGGTTTCGAGTGCGTTCCGCATTTTTGCGTAGAGGGCTGCATTGCTCCTTCTGCTTAGAAATTAGTGTAAAAATCGTATGGTTTGTCCCTTTACATCTTTGATGTAAGCATTTTTTTTATACCTTTGCCAGGTGATACTGTTCGATAAAAGAATTTAACACTTAATAATATGAAGAAAACCTTTACTAAGTTTGTTTGTTTGGCTGTAGCACTCTTTAGCTTCAGTGCACTTCAGGCACAGGATGGTGCTGTTGAGGATAATGAGATCTTCAAGCTCGGCATCGAGGCACGTTTCGACTATCTTAACCAGGCTGTAGATGGCAACCACGACATCGCTGGTTCGGGCTTCAAGGTGCGCTACTTCAACTTGCGCATGGATGGTCAGATCACCTCAAAGTTCAGCTACTCATGGCGTCAGCGTTTCAACCGCGCTAACTCGTTGAGTGAGTTCGCACAGAACACCGACTGGTTGACTCTTACCTACAAGCCCATTCCGAATTTGTCAATCTCGGCAGGTAAGCAGGTGCTTATGATTGGTGGTTGGGAGTACGATCGCGCCCCCATGGATCTATATTTCTGCTCGGAGTTCTGGAACAACGTAAACTGCTACCAGATTGGTGCGAGCGTGGCTTACACAACAAACGAGGGTAACGACACTATCCTCTTCCAGGCGTGCCAGAGCCCATACGACACTGCATCGACATCGGTTGACTACTACGCTTACAACCTCTATTGGAGTGGCTCGCATGGTTGCTACACTGCGCTCTACTCACTCAACTTCATGCAGTATGCGCCTGGTAAGTACGACAAGTACATCGCTCTTGGCAACCAGTTCACATTTGGCGATGCAAAGTTGCAGATTGACCTTATGAATCGTGGCCCTAAGGTTAAGGATCTCCTTTTCGATAACTTCTCAATCATGGGTGAGTTCTCATACCTTATTGCTGACCGTGTAAACGTATTCGGTAAGGTTACTTACGACAAGATTGGCGAGAGCTCAATCTCTGCTTCAGGTCTTATCCCTGGCACTGAGGTTACTCGTCTTGGCGCAGGTGTTGAGTACTATCCTTTGGGTGGTCAGGGCAACCGCGATGTACGCCTCCACGCAGCATATGCATACAACATCGGTACAAACACTAACCCCGTAGGCACCGCTTTGGGCGATGGTTCATACTTCACCGTGGGTCTCACATGGCGTATCGACATTATGTCGGCTGCAAAGAAGTTCATCAACAAGGTGTCTAACAACTAGAGTTTAATCTAAAACCTAAATAAGTAATATGGAGAATAAAGAGAAGGGCTTCAAAAAGTACCTTGCTGGTATTTTTTGCCTTATTATCGTTGTTGCCATCTTTGGTGGTATCGGTAGCGTGATGGGTCTCCCCAATATGCTTAATACCATCATGAAGACGGCGCATGACTTGTTGCTCAACACCGTATTCTACCTTATGGCCATCTGCGTTATCACAGGTGCCTTGGGTCGTATCTTCGTTGAGTTCGGCGTTGTTAACCTCTTGGAGCGTATCTTGCGCCCCTTGATGAAACCATTGTTTAACCTCCCAGGTGTTGCGTCACTCGGTGCGGTTATGACATTCCTTTCGGACAACCCCGCAATCATCTCGTTGGCTAAGGATAAGCGCTTTAGCACTTACTTCAAAAAGTATCAGCTTATCTCGCTCACAAACTTCGGTACTGCCTTCGGTATGGGTTTGTTGGTTATCGTCTTCATGGTAAGTAACGGTTTCTACATCGAACCATTTATCGGTTTGTTCGGTGCCTTCGTTGGTTGTATCATCTCTACTCGCCTCATGCAGCGCTTCGTTATCAAGGCTTATCCTCAGTATAAGGAGGAGATGGCTGCTGTGCTTACAGAGGATGATGCTAAGGAGAGCGAGACAGTTAAGGAGACATCATTCTTCACTCGCGTATTGAACTCATTGCTCGATGGCGGTAAGACAGGTGTTGACGTAGGTCTCTCAATCATCCCTGGCGTGTTGATCATCTCAACTCTCGTTATGATTCTTACATTCGGTAGCACAGATGGCGAGTACACAGGTGCTGCATACGAGGGTGTTGAGTTCTTGCCTTGGCTCTTTGGTCATATCAACATCATCTTCGAGTGGCTCTTTGGTTTCAAGAGCCCCGAGCTTATGGCATTCCCCATCACATCTTTGGGTGCTGTAGGTGCTGCTTTGGGTCTTGTTCCTGGTTTCGTTGAGAAAGGTTGGGCTGATGGTAACGCTATCGCAGTATTTACCGCTATCGGTATGTGCTGGAGTGGTTACTTGAGCACTCACACTGCTATGCTCGATTCTCTTGGCTACCGTAAGCTTACCTCTAAGGCTATCCTCGCTCACACTGTTGGTGGTCTTGTTGCAGGTATCGTTGCTCACTGGACATTCGTTCTCTTTGTATTCATCTTCGGTGGCGAGCCTACTGCACACGAGGGTAGCGCGCCAAAGTTGAGTTCTAACACAATCACTATCGAGTGGGTTGGCGAGAATCAGGTTAAAGTTGGAGATCGCGTATTTACTGACGAGGCTGGCGATACTCCTGAGGAGGATGGTTCACTCGCACGCGTTATCGCTGCAACTCTCCTCGAGGATGAGCAGAATGTAGAGCTCGTTAATGGCGAGAAGATCGACGCAATTAAGTATATCGAGAATGCTGAGGTTTCTGCTGCAAGCCGCGAGAGCTTGTTGAAGGAGGTTGCTGCTGGCTTCGAGATGTATCGCGATACGGTCTCTGTTCACAAGTTTGGTAAGCCAATTTCTGAGCTTGATGAGGCAGAGCGCCTTGAACTCGATAACCTTATCCCTTATAAGTTGGCAGTTGGCGAGGAGTCTGAGCCCGTTGCTGAGTCTGCAGAGCCTGTTGAGCCTGCGGCTGAGGAGTAATCAACTTCTTCAAACAGTAGAAGAGGTCGTGCTTAAGGAGCGCGACCTCTTTTTTTGTCGCGTAGCGCCTGTGTATGGCGAGTGGTATATTGCCCTTTATATATATAATATAGGTATAAAAGGTAGTTTTTGAAAAATGTAAATAATTTTGAAAAAATTTTAATAAAATATTTGGAGAATAAAAATAAAGCGCTACCTTTGCACCCGCAATCAGAAATCAACGCGATGCCTGATAGTACAAAAAGGTTCTTAGAAATATTTTTGAAAAAAGTTTGCCAAAAATTTGGTGGATTCAAAAATATGGTTTATCTTTGCACCGCTTTTCCGCCTTAAAAAAGGTGGTTAAGGAAAATGGAAGTTCTAGCAATAGAATATAGTTCTTTGAAGAAATTGAGCAGCTAAAGTTTAATCTATCCTATGAGATAATTTCAAACAATACCTTTGAGATTTGAGCTAACGATAAACAATTTATTTTTTACAATGGAGAGTTTG
>JAEZPN010000063.1 GCA_023413645.1 Bacteroidota bacterium | reverse complement strand
GAACCTGTAAGGTCGTTCTTCTTCACAACGCCATAACCGATGACTACGACGTCATCAATCATCTCAGAGTCGTCCTCCAAGACTGCGTTTGCGAGAAGGTCAGAGTTTGCTGCGAGAGCCAAAGTCTTGTAACCGATGAAGCTAATCTCGATGATAGACTCTGGACCATTAACCTTCAGCACATACTGACCGTTAAGGTCGGTGGTGACACCGTTAGTCGTGCCCTGCTCGATAACAGATGCTCCGATAACCGGTGTTCCGGTAGTATCAACTACCACACCTTTGACCTCGTATTTACCCGACTGGGCAAACACTTGGGCGGGAACTGCCATCGCGAGGATAGCAAGACCCAAACACATAGTTAAGAATTTTCTCATAGTGTTTTAGTGTTAGTTAATAATGAAGTTAGTAAATATGTTAGTTGTGTATCTTGTTTTCAACTCTCCTGAAGCCGAATAAAAAGTATATTTTGTCGTTACGCTCACGCTCAAAATCCTCATTTACATTATAGTAAACTGCGGTTTCTCGCGCTTCGCAAGCCTAAAACTATATCTTTTTATTCAACTTCTGCAGTGTTGGAGAAGTTACTCCTTGCGGCGTGTGTTGATGCCAAATACGGCAAGAGCACCGAGGAAGAGAGCGCCACCAGCGATAAGAAGCATAGCAATCTGACCCTTTGTCGCCTTAGGCATAATCTTGTCGATATCGTGGCTCTTTAATATATCTGTACCGCAAGAACATTTAGGTAAGTTCTTGTCGTACTTGTTATATATCGACTCTTCAACACAGATGCTGTAACCACAAGAGGGACAAATAGCGTATACGTTCTCCTCGAATACCCAATTGTTCTCCATGATGAAGAGGCGGTCGCAACCAGGATAGAAGTATGCTGTTGCCATATCATCCATCTTCGTAATGTTGCCATCATCATCACGCTTCTCGACATAGATGTCCTTAATCTTAATCTCGTCAGTCTGGCGAGTAAGACCGAATGACTCGTTAGGAGCGATGCTTGAGTGCGCTGCAGTGTGCTTAATAGCATACTCTTCGATGCCATTGTTTGCTACAAGACGGAACTTATTCTTGCCAGAGATAGCGCTTGTGCTGATGCTGTCGGCAACAAAGCGGTTGTTTTCCTCATCGTAGTCCATTATTATCTCGGTATTTGTCTTATCCTCGTTTGTAACTACGAGTTTGCACTCCTCAATCTTGGTGCTGTTGGGGTAGTCGAGGTCGTTAACAAATACCTCAGTGCCAACATAGCTCATGATTGCGATACCTGCCAACGATGCGATAATCTGTGGAAGGCAGATTGTGCAGTTGAAGAGACCCATATATGAGCCGAGCGACTTGCCCGTAAGTGCATTTGTGAGCAATGCAAATGGGAGAGCCAACATCGCTGCCCATGCGCAACCGATAAGCAAGAATGATACGGCGAGCAAATACTGGTCGTGGATGAAGTATGTAGAGATGAAACCTACACCACCAAGCACCAAACTCAATGCGTATGCAAACTTAACGTTGCGGAAGCGGGGAATGATCATAGCCCAGAGGATTGAGCCGATAGCCTGAACAGCAAAGAGCATACCTGTCCAGTCACCTGCAGCCTGATATGCGATAGTGTTGGGGTCGATTGTGCTCCAAGCGGTGACGTTCTCGGCGATACCTCCTGTGGTGTATGTCCACATGAAGAGGAATGCGAACCAGCAGAAGAACTGTACGAGACCAATCTGCCAGAACACCTTAGGTGCGTGGAAGAGCAAGCTGATAAGGTTTGTCTTCTCGCCTGGCTCATCAGCCTTGATGTTGTTATACTTAGCATAGTCGGCGGGATTCCACTCCTTGACCTTTGCACCAGTGTAGAGCACACAGAGGATAAGGATAGCGGCACCGATGTAGAATGACCAAGTTACTGAGTCTGGAATCTGGCCCTCCTGAGCTGCGAAGCTCTGTACGCCAATCCATGAAAGACAGTAGGGTAGGACATAACCCACGAGCGAACCTGCATTACAGAGAAGGCTCTGGATTGAGAATGCCTTTGTCTTCTGCTCCTCGTTAACCATATCGCCAACCATCATCTTGAATGGCTGCATAGCCATATTGATTGATGTGTCGAGCAACATGAGCATCACGGCGCCGAATGCGAGGGCCGCCTTTACGGTCATCTCGAAGCTACCCGAGTTGGGGAGTAGCGCCATAACGATAATTGCAACGAGAGCGCCCACATAGAGGTAGGGCTTACGGCGACCCCACTTGCACCATGTCTTGTCGCTCATGGCACCTACGATGGGCTGCACGATCATACCCATCAATGGGGGCAATACCCAGAAGATACTCAACGTGTGGGGGTCGGCACCCAATGTCGCGAAAATACGGCTGATGTTAGCACTCTGAAGTGCGTATGCAATCTGCACACCAAAGAATCCGAAGCTCAGATTCCACATCTGCCAAAAGGATAGATTAGGTTTTTGCATTTTATGGTATTTTAGTTAATCATTTTTTGTCGTTGTTGTGTTTTGTGTTAGTGCTCCGTGTAAATGTGTTATTAAATTATTTTAATAACTATACAATGACCACACTACAAATTTTACCAAAATTTTCGTAAAATCCAAATGATTTCTACCCAAAGGGTAAATATTTATGACGAATTGCACGTTTCCACTGCCGAATGGTATAATCACTGTGTGATAGGGTGGTGTGTGCTACTATCGTCGTGGAGCCTCCTATTGCTATGCAATATGGTCAAATTGTGCGGTTTCTCCTTTGACGGTTTTGGATATTCATATTTTTTTCATAACTTTGCATAACCTTGCATAACTATGGCTATACTCAACCGACACCATACACTTGGCAACGTCGCCATCGTCATAATTTTCGCGGTGCTTCACTTCGCGGTGGCACTGCTCAGTCGTGCTATGAGCTACCACGACGACATCCTCTTGACGATACTCACAATCGCCATGGTCGTAGTTATCTCGATACGCAATAGCACCCGTATCGAGATGGTTACTCTATTGACCCTTGTAGCGACCATTTCGGGTTTTATTATCGGCTCGTGGTTGTGGCAGCCGCTAAATCAAATAATAGGCAACGACTATATCGCACCTGCACTATCTACATTCTTGATTACCACGGCAATAGGTTTTGCTGTTAACGCCCTTACGTTGCGTGTAAAACGCTTTCGTTCGAGCACCAATGTATTGCGCTCATATATCCGCAATGTGATACTCGTTGCCGTAGGTATTTTGCTTGTTCGCCTCTTGTACGTTGTGATGTTCCGCGTGGGTGTATTTAACGAGGGTACGCTCCTAAATCATCTCTTCGGAACAATGGAGAATACCTGGGCGCTGTTGACGCTTATAGCTGGTAATGTGGTGCTTTTTTCCTACCTCCCATCAAGGGGGCAGGAGGCCTCGAAACGCCTCGCTTTTGCAAAGCCGCTGACGATCTCGCTATTGCTGTTGCCCGCCCTCGCTACGTTGTTGATTTACTATGATATACCGCGCTTGGAGACACCCGCTACCAATCCTTTAGACTTTGTGCGCACGCTCTCTGCGGCATTGATGATTGACATACTTATCGCTACGGTGTGCATGCTTATCCGTATATCTACGACCACGCAGCGCGAGCTACGTGAGGAGCGTGAGTTGAAGCACCGCACCGAGTATCAGTACGAGCGACTTAAGCAGCAGATAAATCCCCACTTCTTGTTTAACTCGTTGGGCATCCTCGACTACCTTGTTCAAGAGCACGAGACGGAGCGTGCTTCGGCCTTTATCCGCAAGCTCGCGGGCATCTATCGCTATATGCTCAACAACGACCAAAAGCCTCTTGTGAAGATTAGCGAGGAGCTAGAATTTGCCAATATGTATATCGACCTTTTGGAGGAGCGCTTCCCCGAGGGTATGAAGTTTGAGATAGATGTAGAGAGGCGTTTTGCCGATAGGTTTGTTGTGCCCTGTGCACTCCAACTATTGGTCGAAAATGCCACTAAGCATAATGTCGTTTGTGCCGACTCTCCGCTATGTGTTAAGATAGCCATTGAGGAGGAGTATTTGGTGGTTAGGAACAACCTCCAGGTGCGTACTCATGGTCAGCCCTCGACACGCCTTGGATTGGAGAATATACGCCGCCAGTATCTTGATATTACACGTCGTGATATTGTGGTGCAAAAGACTGAGAATGAATTTATTGTAAAACTCCCCATAGTATGATAAAGATACTTATTGTAGAGGATGAAATCCCTGCGCAAATAAACCTCAAAAAGCTCATCGACCGCTGCTGCCCCGAGGGTAGTGTGGTGATGACCCTCACGTCGGTGCGCTCGACCGTAAAATGGCTCGAGGAGAACCCCGATGGTGCCGATGTAATTTTTATGGATGTCGAACTTTCTGATGGCATCTGTTTTGAGATTTTTGAGCGCGTAAACATCAGTGCCCATGTCATCATAACCACGGCCTACGACAACTATGCAATCAACGCCTTTAAGGTAAATTCGTGCGACTACCTGTTGAAGCCTATTGGCGATGAGGATATGAAACGTGCGTGGGAGCGTTGCCGTGAGCGTATCGAGAGCCGTAGTGCTGCAAATCTCGAGACAATTATGGATATGGTATCGCGTGCGAGTGTGTCGCGCGATACGAAGGAGTATAAGAAGCGCTTTATCGTAAAGACTGGCGAGAAGATTATCATCATCCCCGTCGAGGATATAGCATACTGCTTCTCGGAGGATAAGAGCACATACGCGGTAAATCGCAATGGCACGCGCCGCTTGTTGGACTACTCGTTGGATATGGTGCAGGAGATGCTCGACCCCAAGCTCTTCTTCCGCATCTCGCGTAGCTATATCGTTGCGATTAACGCAATCGAAAATATCTCGAAGCACCTCGGCACACGCCTTAAAATCCAACTCAACCCACCATCAACGGATGAGGTTGTGGTGAGCCGCAGCCGCACTTCCGACTTTTTGGAGTGGCTGGATAAGAATTAGTGAGATCAGATAAATTTAGAATATTAGGGAGTTGGGAGCAGTAGCCATGCGGTGAACCTCCTAACTCCCTATTTTTACCCTTGAGGTACACGCCTGGGGGCGTGTTGTCGTGGGTATTATTTTTAATACCCGCAAAATGAGGGGGCTGTGTATCGGTGTACTTGGGTTGCAAAATGTAACCCGTGAGGGTGGGGTAGTGTTGATTCGGCGCGATTTATGTTGTTAGCCCAGTGGTTTCACTTAACAACGTAAATTATGACCAAGATGATTAAGAATCTGCTGGTGGGCGTGGCTGCCATACTGGGTGGTGTGCACGCCTCAGTTGCCTGCACCGGCATATCGCTCACAGCTGCCGATGGTAGCTACATTCAGGCACGAACTATAGAGTGGGCATACGGAGCTCTCAAGAGCGAGTATGTCATAATCCCGCGTGGCGAACAACTGCAGTCCTACACGCCTACGGGTAGGAACGGTATAAAGTTTAAGGCGCGATATGGCGTGGTAGGTCTTGCTGTAGTGGAGAAGGAGTTTATCGCCGAGGGCATAAACGAGGCGGGACTCTCTGCGGGCTTATTCTTCTTCCCGCGCTACGGTAGCTACGAGTCGTACGAGGCTATGGACAACCCACGCACACTCGCCGACCTGCAGGTGGTACAGTGGATGCTCACGCAGTGTGCTACGATAGATGAGGTTATGGAGGCGGTGAAGCATGTGCGCATCGTGGCATTGGAGAAGACTGCTGTGGTGCACTGGCGCATAGGCGATACCACAGGACGTCAGGTGGTTATGGAGATTGTAGGTGGCAAAATCAACTTCTACGAGAACGAGGTGGGTGTGCTCACAAATGCTCCTGGCTACGAATGGCAGGTTACAAACCTCGAGAACTATGTCAACCTACGCCCCGGTAGTGCGCAGAGCTATCAGCTGGGTGGCGTGACGCTTGAACCTAATGGTGGCAGTACGGCGATGTTGGGCCTCCCTGGTGACTTTACGCCTCCCTCACGCTTTGTGCGTGCCGCTTTCTTCCGTAATACCGCTCCTACGCGAGCTACGGGCTTAGATACGGTGCTTGAGGCCTTCCACCTGCTCAATAACTTCGATGTGCCCATCGCCATCGAGAACCCTGCAGAGCATAACCTCCCAAGCGCTACGCAGTGGACTTCGGCAATAGACCTCACTTCGCGCACAGTCTACTACAAAACGGCGTATAACTCCACAATTCGCTCAATCGCGTTGGATAACATCGACTTCGCGAGGGTTAAGTATGCCTCATACCCCCTCGACACGGTGCAGAGCGAACCAATACAGGTCTTGTATTAACAAAAAATAGAGTGCCGTCGGCACTCTATTTTCTTTATCTCTGTAGCTTTAGGTCGCCATCCTTGACCCAGCCGAGGCGCTTCATACCCCAGTGTATAAGCAGGCTTAATAGCGCGGGGGCGATAAAGTACATGCCCACAATCTCGGCGATAAGCAACATGTGGTCTGTCGTTGCCGACATGGTATCCCAGCAACCGATGGGACCTACCAAACCAGATGTTCCCATACCTGCTCCCGCAGCACTATTTTCCATCTTCAAGACACACGTAGAGATAGGTCCAAGAATAGCTGATGCGAGGGTGGTGCGAGCCATACGATAGGCTTGCGGGCGATATTGCCAATCTGGAGCATCGAGGTACCGAGACCCTGAGAGATAAGACCACCCCATCTGTTCTCCTTAAAGCTGATAACGGCAAAACCCACCATCTGTGCACAGCATCCCGCCGTCGCAGCACCAGCAGCCAAGCCACTGATACCTATCGAGATACAGAGCGCTGCTGAGCTGATAGGTAGGGTGAGGATGCAGCCTACTGACACGGCTACGATAATACCCATAGCAAAGGGGTTGAGCTCCGTAGCGCGGTTAATCAACTCGCCCAATGACATTACCCAATCACCAATAGGCACGCATATATACTGTGCCACGAGACCACCGACGATAATTGTAACGAGGGGTGTGAGGATGATATCAACGGGTGTGCGCTTAGAGACAAGCGAACCTATCTCGATAGCCACGATTGTGGCGAGGTATGCGCCAATAGGGTTGCCACCCACATCGCCTGCGGGGCCACCAAGCGTATAGCCCAAGGCTCCCACAGCTACGGCCGAGATAGTAACCAGTGGGTCGCGCTTTAGACCTAAGGCGATAGCCAAGCCGATAGCGCCACCAACAACCAAGTCGAGCTGTGCTATGGCGGCAATAGGTGCAAGGAAGTCGAGACCAGGGATTAGGGCTATCTGCTTAATGATAAGTCCGATGATAAGCGAGGCGAAGAGACCCATTGCCATATAGCTCAACGCATCGACAACATATCTCTTAAACCAACCCTTAATGCCGCCACTCTCAGCGTTTGTAGTCTGATTCTTTTTGGTCATAGTCAATAGTTTTAGTAGTACAAAGTTAAAAATAATTTTCCAGGTTACGGCCATGAGCCTATTTTTTTTGCTATATTTGTAAGTAAATTTAAGTATAACTACTCAATATGCTACGCAAACTATCTACTCTTATTTTATGCCTTGTGGCAGCGGTTGCCACTGCCTCAGCGCAGACACCACCCGACAACGAGATTTGGTATACTACTACCGATGGCAGGAAGATACATATCAACACTAACAATCTGGTTTCAAATAGCTATTATAATGGTCGAGGAGTACTAAAATTTAGAGATCGTGTAACTAGCATTGTATATAGTGCATTCAGAGATTGCAGCAGCCTAAAAAGCATAACTATTCCCGAGGGCGTAACAAGCTTTAGAAAGTGGGCTTTCGCAGGTTGCAGCAGCCTAACAAGCATTACTATTCCCGAGCGCGTAACTAGCATTGAAAGTTCGGCATTCGAGGATTGCAGCAGCCTAACAAGTATTACTATTCCCGAGAGCGTAACTAGCATTGGACATAGGGCATTCTATCGTTGCAGCAGCCTAACAA
>JAEZPN010000010.1 GCA_023413645.1 Bacteroidota bacterium | reverse complement strand
GGTATGTACACACCCATCCAGTTGCCATACGTTGTTGATAGCTGCTCTAACGAGGCAGTAGCGGCACTTGGCTACTGCGAGGGTGACCAGATTGTCGCTGTCGACTCGGTGTCGGCTTGCAGTGGCGAGGTTATTCGCCCCATGCTTGCTGAGCGTAAGGGGCAGGTGGCCAACGTGCGTGTGTTGCGCTACGAGACTGATAGCGTGAGTCTTGCTGAGCGCCCCGTATATGTTGAGATTGCTACGCCCATTAACGAGGAGGGTATGATAGGCATCATGCTTAAGGAGCAGCCCGCAGTGGAGTTCACACACGTTGACTATACACTCTGGGAGTCTATCCCCGCAGGCGTTAAGAGTGGCATTAATCAGGTTAAGTCATACTGGGATCAGCTCGTTATGATGGTAAACCCCGACACGAAGCTCTACAAGGAGGTGGGTGGCTTCCTCTCTATCGGTAGTGTCTTCCCCGATACTTGGAACTGGTTGGCATTCTGGAACATTACAGCCCTCATCTCTATCATGCTTGCTGTGATGAACTTGTTGCCCATCCCCGTCTTGGATGGTGGTCATGTACTCTTCGCACTATACGAGATTATCACACGCCGCAAGCCCAGCGAGAAGTTCTTGGAGGTGGCGCAGACAATAGGCTTCGCACTGCTTATGTTATTGCTCATCTACGCTAACGGCAACGACATTATGAACCTATTTAAGTAGGGTAGCGGGCTATGGCAAAGCTAAAGCGTACATACTTCTGCACGTCGTGTGGCTACGAGACGCCTAAGTGGTTGGGTAAGTGTCCCTCGTGTGGCGAGTGGAGCACCATCACGGAGCATGTCGTAGCAAAGGAGTCGTCGTCGACTTCGCGCCTTAACTCTGTACCCCGTGTCGAACCCCGCAAGGTGCAAGACATCGAGGAGCAGAACACCGTGCGTGTAGATGTAGGCATTAAGGAGGTAAACCGTGTGCTTGGTGGCGGCATGGTACCTGGTTCGCTCATTCTGTTGGGTGGTGAGCCTGGCATCGGTAAGTCTACGCTCTCGCTGCAGTTGGCACTCTCGGATAATGGCCTACGCACGCTCTACGTCTCGGGCGAGGAGTCTGCCGAGCAGATTAAGATGCGTGCTACGCGCCTCGGCATCCGCAACCAGGAGTGTACCGTATTCACCGAGACACTCTTGGAGAATATCGTAGCGCAGATTGAGGAGCTACGCCCCGATGTCGTCATAATAGACTCTATACAGACCATATCTACCGACCTCGTTGAGTCGTCGGCGGGTAGCGTGACGCAGATACGCGAGTGTGCTGCAACGCTCCTTAAGGTGGCTAAGTCGCTCGGCATAGCCGTATTTATCATTGGTCATATAACCAAGGATGGCTCTATTGCGGGCCCCAAAATCCTTGAGCATATCGTAGATGTCGTACTCCAGTTCGAGGGCGACGGAAACCACACATATCGCATCTTGCGTGGCATAAAGAACCGCTTTGGCGCTACGTACGAGATTGGTCTCTTTGAGATGCGCCAGGAGGGACTACGCGAGGTGGCAAACCCCTCGGAGATACTTCTCTCGCACTACGACGAACCCCTCGCGGGTAGTGCTGTAGGTGCGGCAGTCGATGGCATGCGCCCATACCTTATCGAGGTGCAGGCCTTGGTGAGTGGCGCGGCATATGGCACTCCCCAGCGCTCTACTACGGGCTTCGACCAGCGTAGACTAAATATGCTCCTCGCGGTGTTGGAGAAGCGTGTGGGTATGAAGATGTTCCAGAAGGATGTCTTCCTAAACTTTGCTGGTGGCTTCAAAATAGCAGATACAGGCATGGACTTGGCTGTTGTCGCAGCAATCATATCGTCATACTACGACCGTGCACTTATGGAGGGTGTGTGTTGTGCTGGCGAGATAGGTCTCTCGGGTGAGGTGCGCCCTGCACCCCGCACCGAGCAGCGTATCGCCGAGGCGGCACGCCTTGGATTTAAGCGTATCGTGGTGTCGAGTTTCGTCGAGAAGAGCATAAAGAGACGCTCCGATATTGAGGTAGTCTACATCTCGAGCATCGAGCAGTTGCCCAAGGCACTATTCTAATAGGCAAGGGATATTGGTATAGATTTTGAGACTCTCCACTAAAAATGTGGGGAGTCTCCTTATTTATATATAGTATGAAAATATCAGATTTCGATAACCTTATCTCTACGGAAGGTCTTGTATTGATAGACTTCTACGCCGCATGGTGTGGTGCTTGTGGCGCTATAGATGATGCTCTGGACCGCATGGTGCTCTCCATGGGCGATGTTGTGACATTGGTGCGCATAGATACTACCACGCCCTCGAGCTTCGACCTTGTGCGCAGATATAACGTTGTGGCGCTGCCTACGCTTATGCTCTTTTCGCGCGGCAGGGTGCTGTGGCGTGAGTGCGGGTTGATAACCTTCGAGCGCCTATCGGGCATCATCCGCCGCTTCCATGCCTCGATGTTCTATTAGAGGGTACATATACATCAGCATAAAAACAAAATAGGAAGCCTTTCGACTTCCTATTTTGAGCTGTTGACGAGGCTTGAACTCGTGACCTCTTCCTTACCAAGGAAGTGCTCTA
>JAEZPN010000030.1 GCA_023413645.1 Bacteroidota bacterium | reverse complement strand
ACATCAGGTTTTAGATGTATTTATGTTCGCTACTGTTTCTTGTCAGAAGCTGTGAGATGTGGTGCATCGCAAAAGAGACCTCCCAAGGATAGTACAAATAGTACAGCCTTGGGAGGTCTACTTTTAGGGATGTGCCGCAGATTGCAGCTTATCACAAGAAACTACTTGCGGAGTTTGGTGATACCATCAATAAAACACAACGGATGCGTGGGGGCACCGGGGAGCCAAAGGTCGACATGATACTTATCGAGGAAGCTGCGATCAACGGCAGGACTATCGGCATATAGGCCACCAGAGATAGCCTCCGAGCCACATACAACAAGGATTTTAGGCTCGGCGATAGAGTTGTAGCAGATGTCGAGGGCCTCGGCCATATTCTCGGAGATAGGACCGGTGAGGACAAGACCGTCTGCGTGGCGTGGTGAGGCGGTGAAGCCTACGCCATAGCGGCCGAAATCGAAGTTTACGTTGCCTGTTGCGTTGAGCTCCATCTCGACTGAGGCATCGCCACCCGCAGAGACCTCACGAAGCTGAAGTGTCTTGCCGAAGTATTTGGCGATCTCGGGGCGCACGGCATCCTTTGTGAAGCAAGGCTTTGTCTGACCCGCCATCACTATAAGGTCCTCGCGGCGTGTTGCGGCGAGGCGGTGTTCGTTGGTGAACTTGATATTCTTGGGCGCGATGCGCTGGCACTCGCCACAGAAGAGACACTTACCCATATCGAGTGTCAGGGGCGAGGTTGTGATGGCGCGTGTGGGACATATGGCCGCGGCACGCTCGATGTCGCTCTTATCGTCGGTAACGGTGAGCAAGGGGAAGCCGCGAAACTCCTCCGTGAGGGTCACCTTATCGAGGTTGGGGATATACTGCCTGCCATGGCTGCGCAGGATTCTTAGTTTTCCGAATAGCATAGCTCTATATTTTCTATTGCGCGTGACCACTACAAGTCGTGACCACAATACGACAGGTTAAAACTCTTGTTGTTAATGGGGAAATCTGAAATACCCTCACTGCGCACCGCGATAGCGAGGCCGAGCCAGTTATGAACACTGGGGTCCTTAACCTTGTACTTCGCGATGGTACCCTCGGCATTTGTTAGTGCCACGTGGCAGATCTCACCACGCCAGCCCTCGACAAGCGAGAAGGACAAAGCATCAGCCTTGAGGGTTGCGTTGTAGTCGGGTGCTGCGATACTCTCCGAAGGTTTGTACTCGGCAAGCACACGCTCGATGTAGTCGGCACTCTGCAACACCTCATCCATACGTGTTGCAAGGCGCGACATAACGTCGCCATCGGTACGCAACACGGGAATGTGGCTGAAGGCACCGGCATAGAAGCCCGAGGGATGTGTAGCACGAATATCGCGCTTAAGGCCACTAGCACGTGCGGCCTGACCCACGCCACCGATTGCTGTCATCTCCTGGGTAGAGACAAGACCGCACTGCTCGAAACGCACAAGCAATGTCTGTGCATCGAGAATATCCTCGCGCACTTCGTTATATCTGCGACGTACGTCGGCGATATTCTTGCGGATGGTATCAATCTTCTCTTCAGTGAGCGGAAAGTTAGAACCACATGGGCGTATCATGCTCTTACCGAAGCGGTTACCGCACCACGCCTGAGTAGTGTTGATGACAACAGTACGCAAAGCCTCACATGCCACCTGGTAGAGTTGGAAACCGATGTCGGTAGCCAAAGCACCAGTATCGGCAAGGTGCATAGCGATACGCTCGAGCTCGATAGCTACAAGGCGCTCACGCTTAAGGTCGTCACCGATGTCTGTGCCCGCAAGCTTCTCAACGAGCTCAGCATAGGCTGTAGCATGACCCACGGCGGTATCACCCGCGATTGACTCTGCGATAAGCGTCTGGCGCAAGCGGTTGTCGTTGCGCACCATCTCACTCTCCACGCCACGGTGCTGGTAGCCGAGTGCTATCTCGAGGTGGAGCACCTGCTCACCGTCACAGATAAAGCGGAAGGCACCAGGCTCGATGATACCCGCATGGATAGGACCTACGTTAACCTCGTGGAGCTCCTCGCCCTCGATAGTGTAGAAGGGGTAACTCTCCATAGTCGACTCCTTATCGCGGCGGTCGAACGAGAAGCGCAAAGGCTTGAGCCATGGATGGCCATCAAAGGGCACAGCGTAGAGCTCGAAAATCTCGCGCTCGAAGGGGTGGAACTGCTGGTGCACAGCTGTAAGCGATGCAAGACCCTCGGTGTAGTAGTCGGGTACGAACGAGGTGATGAGCACCTCACCCGTCTCGTCATCGAGGATTATCATGTAGAACTTAAGACCTGCCTCGTACTCTGTTGCGAAGTAGTGCGCAACATGGTAGCGGGCATTGGTCATGCGCTCCTTAAGGTCGTTATATAGCGCCTCGTACTCCACAACGGGAATGTCGGCAATAGCTACCGCCGAGGCTGTATTATTGGTTCTATAAAACATCTCCATAGCTACTCTTCGTTTTCGTCAGTTGATTCTTCATTTACCTGCTCCTCATCTGTAGAGGTCTCTGCACCATCATTGGCGGTATCATCCGCTACCTGCTCGGGTTCCTCTATCTCTGCCAAAACCTCGACCTCGTCGATAACGATCTCTGCCGATACCTCAATACCATCCGAGATGATATTCTCGATAGCATCATCGAGCACCTTAGGCTGCCAGAGGCCGAGCACGATAGCGAGGACCAAAGGCAACGATGCGATATACGACAAGCGGCGATTTACGGCCGAGAGGTGTAACTCATCCTGGTTAGAGTGGTAGCTGAGGCGCAACGAGCGCGACCATATTGAGTAGAGTACAACGCACATCAACACGAGCATTACAACGAGCAACCACCACTTCTCAACAGATACGATCTCCGAGAAGATCTTAACCTCCGAGATAAAGAGTGGTGAGGGAGGGAATGCCAAAAGTACGAGTGTGCCGACGATAAAGCCGATGGCACCCACACGGTTGATGTTGATGTAGTTACCAATGCGGTTGATGCTGTAGCTGTCGTAGACATGGCGCATGATACCCACGTGGTAGAACATAGAACTCTTAACGAAGGTGTGGCATACGACATGGAATACTGCCGCCCAGAGCGCTACGCCACCGATACCGAGACCGATGGCCACAATACCCATATTCTCTACGGTAGAGTACGACAAGAATCGTTTGTAGTTGTTCGCACGGCGCAAGAACATGGCACCCACAGCCAACGACAACACGCCGATAAGAATCAAGACGTGGCGCGCCCACTCGAATACGTCAGAGTGTGCGTAGAGCGTATAGATGCGCATGATGGATACGAAGCCCGCGTTAACAAGCGCCGTAGAGATAAACGCCGAGGCGGGGGCGGGGGCAGCATAGTTAGCATCGACACCCACAGTGTAGAGAGGGAAGATCTCCATCTTACAGCTGTAGCCCACAACCATAAGCAAGAATGCGACCTTAAGGTAGAGCGAGTCGCCCTCAACGATAGCCTCCTTCAACGAAGCATAGTCCAAGGCGCCATGCTGTGCCACGGTAG
Source organism: Bacteroidota bacterium (assembly GCA_023413645.1). Taxonomy (GTDB): domain Bacteria; phylum Bacteroidota; class Bacteroidia; order Bacteroidales; family Rikenellaceae; genus Alistipes. The sequence goes on along the minus strand of JAEZPN010000030.1, from coordinate 45,970 downwards.
CCAAGAGCATGATGCCGAGGTATGCCATAGCGATACCTGTTGAGCAGACAAAGACATACTTCCATGTAGCCTCCAACGACTGCTTGAACTCTCGATGGTAGATGATACCTGCCGAGCAGATTGTCGTAGCCTCCAAGAATACCCATGTCATGGCAATATTGTCTGAGTAGTAGACACATGTGATTGCCACGGCAAGGAGCATGAGTAGCGTATAGTATGTCTTATAAGAGCGTGTTGAGACATTCTCCGCCTTGAGGTATGACGACGAGTGGATGAGCGAGAAGCCCAATACTACGGTCATAAGCACATGGAAGAGCAACGCCATGTTGTCGGCACGGAAGATGGTGAGCATGACGCAGTCTACCCTATCGTAAACCATGACGAGTGCTATGCCCGCAACCTGCACGAGGAAGAAGAGCGTAGCAATGATGTTTGTCATACGCTCGGTGCGCACCACAAGGGGTAGTGCAGCAAGAATAACCGATATAATTAGATATGTAAGCATGGGCGTTAGTCTTTAATAGAGGTTAGTGCATCGCTCTCATCCGTATTCATGTCGTTATCCATACGCTGCAAGAACATGCCAAGCACAAGGATAGAGATCAAGATATCGAGCATAATAGCGAGGTTGATAAGCATAGGCAACTCCACACCGATAGCCATCGAGAACAAGAATACACCATTCTCAATTACGAGAAAGCCTACCAAGTGGGCAAAGACACGCTTACGCATCACGATAAGGATAAGACCCGAGAGCAACGCATAGAGCGCAACACCAAACGAGATGGTGTCGGCGCTGCTGTTCTGCATGTAGTAGGTGATGGTGCACGAAGCGATAAGCGCCGCGATTGACATCACCAACGAGCCAAACTGCGTAGATGAACTCTTGATGCGGTTAATCTGCGTCTTGCGGATGACGTGCATGAGGATGATGGGGATGACGATAGCCTTGAATACCAAGGTCTCGACAACGATGAAGCCCATCTCCACGGGGTGGAAGTCGTGCATACGCGCCATGGCGATACCGAAGAGCAAGAGACCCTGCAATGCGAGTATCATGGTGTGCGAACGGAATCTATCGGCCATCGAGAGATAGATGAGCGACAGAACGTATAATATAATGAGTGATAGTATCATAGCTTACTATATGTTAATATCCTGCTTAAGTAGGAAACCGATAAGAAGCACCAATGCCGAGAGTGCCGAAATGGTGAGGATGTAGGTGGCATTGCGTGAGAGCTTGTTACGCGCACGCAACGACTCGACAACACCCACCGAGATACCTGCGCCGAGGATAGCCAGAGGTGCAGCAAACTCCCAGTGGAAGCACAACACCGCCGACACGGCATTTGCAGCGATAACGGCAAAGATAGAGTTCTTGAGCCAGCCCGCAATCTGAATCATCGCAAGGTCTACACCCGAGTAGTCGAGGCACATTACCTCGTGAATCATCGTGAGCTCGAGGTGGGTCTTAGGATCATCCACAGGCACACGACCACCCTCGATAAACATGATCATAACGAAGATGTAGGCAACAAGGAGCAATACAACGGTGAGGTTGATGTCGTTGATAACCTGGCCATGTGAGAAGATAGCCGCAAACGACGAGTCGCCACAGAAGAGTGCCAACGTTGCGAGACCCATCATCAAGGCAGGCTCTACCAAGGCACCATAGAGGGCCTCACGTGCAGCACCCATACCCTCGAACGAGCTACCAGTGTCCATAGCTGCGAGGATAAGCGCAAAGCGCGAGAATGCCAAGAGGTAGGCAACCAAGATGATATCGCCATGGAACGAGAACAAAGGCTCGAGGTTGGCGATGGGGATAAACAAGAATGCCATAAGCGCAGCACCAAGGTAGACACAAGGTGCAATGCGGAAGAGTATGGTTGTTGTCGGAGAGTAGACAGCACCCTTACGCAAGAGTAGGCGCACGTTGTATATATGCTGCATGAAGCGTATACCACGACGACCTGCAAGCACCGCACGCGTACGGTTGATAACACCCGTAATAGAGAGTGCTACGACAACCATCAACAATGTATTTAGTAGTTTAATCAACATAGCAATCAGTATTTGGGGTTAAAGGACACCGCAGAGTGTCAAGACGAGCACTGCGACGAAGAACAAGAGGGCAAACGTGATGTAGTGGTTTACCTTACCAGTACGCAAGCGCATCACATACTCGTTGATGCGGTGCATCATCTGCACCCACCAGCGACCCAACAAAGAGTCAACCTTATCCTTGTGGCGGATATTATAGCGGTGAGGCACGGGGAAGATCTCGTCCTTATCCACCGCACGGCCATCTACCGTATTCTTCATCAAGGGTTTACCGATGTTCTCCAAACCCTCAGAGAATGACTCACCAGTGTACTGCATGCGAGTATTTGTTGCGGTGAAGCCACAACCCCATGTGGGACCCTCAGCAATAGTGCGGTTGCGCTGTGCACGACGCTTGATGAGGTAAAGCAGCGTAGCAACAACAACAAAGGCGATGCTAACGAGACTCAACGACTGGAGCGTTGGAGCAAACTCGTTAACCGCAATCGAGTAGTAATCCGGAACCACCTGCGCGGTAGGCGAGATGAGATCCTGAGCCACCTGCACGGTAGGCGAGATGAGATCCTGAGCCACCTGCGCGATAGGCAAGATGACATACTGAGGTGCAAGGCCGATGATGAGGATGAAGGCTGCGGGGATGCTGATAGCCACGATGCGCTGGTTATCAACCTCGGTGCACTCTGCAACATGGTGTGAGCGTGGCGAACCGAGGAATACGATGCTGTAGAGTTTCGTGAAGGCGAGCACCACAAGGCCACCAATAAGCGAGAGTACGATGATACCCGTAACCGCGTAGAGCACCTCGTCGGCGCTGCTTACGCCGTTGAACATACCAATATAGATTAGCAACTCCGAAACAAAGCCATTCAAAGGGGGCAATGCACAGATTGCTATTGTAGCAAAGAGCATCACAATAGCCGTGATAGGCATGTGCTTAGCCAAGCCACCCATCTGGTTCATAGCCGTAGTGTGCATCTTCGAGTAGATGTTACCTGCGCTGAAGAAGAGCATGGTCTTAAAGAGCGAGTGGTTTACCATGTGCAACAAAGCACCACATATACCACACATACCTACAAGGGGACCCACCTCGCTATCTCCCGAAGCGTAGCCTACTGCTGCAATACCGAGACCGATGAGGATGACACCCACATTCTCTATACTTGAGTATGCCAACAAGCGCTTGATATCGTTCTGCATAGCGGCAAGGATAACGCCCCAAAGGCCTGTTACAGCACCCGCCACCAAAACAATAAGACCTATTGTAAAGAGCATATCACCACCGAGTTTTTCAACCTGCATAAGGCGGATGATGCCGTATACACCCGTCTTAATCATCACACCCGACATGATAGCCGAGACGTGTGAAGGTGCTGCGGGGTGCGCCTCAGGCAACCATATGTGCATGGGGAATAAACCCGCCTTCATGCCGAAGCCGATGAAGAGCACGACGAATAGTGGCAAGAGGTTAGCCTTCTCGTAGTAGTCGTTGAGAGCCGAGAAGTTTGCGCTACCCGTAACATTGAACAACATCACGAAACCTACGACGAGGAATAAGAAGCCGATGTGCATCATAACCAAGTAGTTAAGCGCTGCACGGCGTACCTCCTGACGCTCAGCCTCGAACAAGATGAGCATAAACGAAGCGATGGTCATAAGCTCCCACGCAAAGAGGAACGAGAAGCCACCACTCGACACCACAACGAGCATCATCGACACCACCAGCGTAACGAGTGCCGTGTAGTGCATCGATATATGCGCCTCGGAGTAGCGCTCGAGGTAGCCCGCGACATAGCCCTTTGAGTATAGCACAGTAGCCACGGAAGCCACCGAAATAATTATGAGCAAGAGCGCCGAGAGCTTATCCACCACGAGCGACTCCTCACCGAAGAATGGGGTTGCGAACTTCGCAAGCTCAACAGACTCGCCCATGAATGCCATAACAGCTACAGCTATGGCAGCAAGTGCAACAAGCGACACCACGCCCGTTGCCACCCACACCTTATACCGCTTCGGTACGAGGAAGATGACAAGAGCGACAAGCATCGCTGCAAGAAGTGAGTACAAATACATAATAGTTTCTATTTCGTATTGGGTTACAGCTTATTTATGGTTGCTACGACAGTGGTAGCAACAACGGCAGCAGTCTCGGTACGCAGGCGTTCGCGACCAAGAGAGATTGCCTTAAATCCATTTTGAAGCGCAAAGTTAATCTCTTCTTTTGAAAAATCACCCTCTGGGCCTATTAAAATTAATGTATTAGCACCTTTTTTTACCAAATTCCCGAGATAGGGGCGCTCGCCAAACGAACTATCGCAGTGGGCGATGTATTTTTCACCCTCGAAATCCATCGCGATAATGTCTCGCACCGAGGTCATATCGTGCAAAACGGGATGGTAGGCTTTGAGCGACTGCTTCACCGCTGCGGTGATAACTTTCTCCTCGCGCTCGAGTTTTATCTGTCGGCGCTCGCTGTGGTCACACTCCAACGGATAGACCTCCGAAACGCCAATTTCTGTTGCTTTTTCCAAAAACCACTCGAAGCGATCAATAATTTTTGTGGGGGCTACGCACATGGTCAAACCATAGCTCATACGCTCATATTCGGGCGTTGTCTCCACCACCTCAACTTCGCAGCGTTTAGCATTGTCACTGACCACTTTACAGCGATACATATTACCTTTTCCGTCGGTCAAATGGAGCTCATCGCCGACAGTCATTCTAAGCACTCTAACACAATGTTTTGACTCCTCCTCGGGTAGCGTGTAGCGAGGAAGAGAAATTTCAGGGGCATAAAATAGTTGCATTGGTCAATAATTTTTTTAACTTTGCAAAGTTAATTAAAGTTAATTAAAAAATATCATAGATGAAACGTATTTTATTATTATCTTCACTAATGTGTGTTATGACACTGAACTACTCTTGTACCAACGAGGTTGCAACCGACACAACCAACCCCCTTTTGGAGGAGTGGACAACAGAGTTTGGCGTACCCCCATTCGACAAAATTAAGGCTGAGCACTTTGCTCCAGCATTCGAGGTGGCTATCGCTGAGCACAAGGCTGAGATCGAGGCTATCGTAGCCAACGAGGCTGAGCCTACATTCGAGAACACTATCGTAGCTCTCGACAACGCAGGCATCAAACTCTCAGAGACAGGCCTTATCTTCGGCATGCTCTCAGCATCGGACCTCACACCCGAGATGGAGAAGGTGCAGGACGAGATGACTCCCATCCTCGAGGAGCACTCAAGCACTATCATGCTTAACGACGCTCTCTTCCAGCGCGTTAAGGCTGTTTATGACAAGCGCAACACCCTCGGTCTTGACGAGGTACAGATGCGCCTAACCGAAAAGACATACAACGAGTTCGTACGTTCAGGTGCTTTGCTACAGGGTGAGGCAAAGGAGCGCCTTAAGGAGATTAATGGCGAGCTCGCAATGCTCACCGTGGAGTTCAACAAAAACCTCCTCGCTGACCAGAACGCCTTCTCACTCCACCTCGAGGCAAACCAGGTTACTGAACTTCCCGAGGGCGTTAAGGCACAGGCTCGTGAGGCGGCAGAGGCAGCAGGTAAGAGTGGTTACCTCTTCACTTTGGATAAGCCCAGCATGCTCCCCTTCCTCACATACTCTTCAAACCGTGAGCTTCGTCGCGAGCTTTACAACGGTTACCTCATGCGTGGTAACAACGACAACGAGTATGACAACAAGGAGATTGCCGAGAAGATGGCTATGCTCCGCATAGAGAAGGCTAACCTCTTGGGCTTCGACTCATACTCTGCATACGTAACTGCTGACCAGATGGCAGGTACTCCCGAGGCTGCATACGACCACTTGGAGGAGATTTTCTTCCCCGCAGTAGAGTCTGCAAAGCTCGAGTTGGAGGAGATGAATAAGATGTTCCAGCAGGACTACCCCGGCGAGACATTCGACAAGGCTGACTGGTGGTACTACGCTGAGAAGGTGCGCAAGAGCAAGTATCAGCTCGACGAGGAGGCTGTACGTCAGTACCTCTCACTCGACAACGTTCGCGAGGGTATGTTCTACCTTGCTAACCGCCTCTACGGCATCACATTCCGTCCTATCACCGCTCCTCGCTACCACAAGGAGTGCACCGTATATCAGGTTCTCGACCACGACCAGAGCCACCTCGGCGTGCTCTACATCGACCCACATCCTCGTAAGGAGAAGAGCGGCGGTGCATGGTGCGGCAACTTCGTCGAGCAGCGCTATGTGGATGGCGAGCGTAAGGCTCCCGTTGTAGGCATCGTTTGCAACTTCACACCTCCCACAGGTGACACCCCCTCACTCCTCTCATTCGACGAGGCTGAGACAATGTTCCACGAGTTCGGTCACGCACTCCACTGCCTCTTTGCTGATGTACGCTACCGCGGTCTTGCGGAGGTAGAGGGTGACTTCGTAGAGCTCCCCTCACAGATCATGGAGAACTGGGCATTCCACCCCGAGATTCTTAAGGTTTATGCTACACACCACCGCACAGGTGAGGTTATCCCCGACAACCTTATCGAGAAGATTCAGCGTGCTTCGCTCTTCAACCAGGGCTTCACAACCACTGAGCTTGCAGCAGCGGCACTCATCGACTTGGATATCCACACTTTGAAGCAGGCTACCGACATCGACATCAACGACTTCGAGAGCTACAACCTCTCTAAGCGCGGTCTTATCGAGCAGATTGCACCTCGCTACCGCTATACATACTTCGCCCACATCTTCGCAGGTGGTTACTCATCAGGTTACTACTTCTACCTCTGGGCAGAGGTATTGGATAAGGATGCCTTCGAGGCCTTCAAGTCGAGCCACGACATCTGCGACAACGAGCTCGCACACAGCTTCCGCTACGACCTCTTGGCACAGGGTGGCCAGCGTCCAGGTATGGAGATGTATCGCACATTCCGTGGTGCAGATCCCGACAAGAAGCCTATGCTCCGTGCTCGCGGCTTGTTGAAGGAGGAGCCCGTAGTCGAGGAGACTGAGGTTGTTGAGACTGTAGAGCTTCCTACACATCCCGTAGCACCAGGCATGGCACCTAAGACTGCACCCGCAGCACCTCTTAAGCCCGTTATCAAGAAGTAAGACAATTTTACTAACTAACAATATTTATGATTACTACAGCACTTATTATGTCAGCAATGACTGCAATGGCAGCTACTAGCACACAGCCACTTGTTGAGATGCCCGAGTCACTCAAGGGTAATCCATTGGTTGAGGAGTGGGACACTCCATACCAGACACCTCCCTTCTCTGAAATCGAGTATGCACACTACGAGCCCGCTATCGACTACGCTATCGAGCTTAACCGTGCCGAGATCGAGGCTATCGTAAACAACCCCGAGGCTCCTACCTTCGAGAATACTATCGTGGCTATGGAGCAGTCAGGCAAGTTGCTCAACCGCGCAACAGGCGTATTCTTCGTTCTCAACGGCGCTGTTACATCTCCCGAGATGCAGCAGATCGCCCTCAACATCACTCCTAAGCTCACTGAGCTCGGCAACGACATCTCACTCAACCCCGCGTTGTTTGAGCGCGTAAAGAAGGTGTACGACCAGCGCAAGAAGCTTAAGCTCGACCAGGAGGATATGACACTCTTGGAGAATACTTACAAGAGCTTCGCACGCTCTGGCGCCTTGCTCGAGGGCCAGGACAAGGAGCTCTACCGCGAGTACTCTTCAGAGCTCTCACAGCTCACACTTCAGTTCGGTCAGAACGCCTTGAAGGCAACAAACGCATTCTCATACAACATCACTGACCCTGCAAAGGTTGCTGAGTTGCCCGACTTCGTAAAGGAGGGTATGGCTGCTGAGGCTGCATCACGCGGCCAGGAGGGTTGGACCGTTACACTCGATGCGCCCAGCTACAGCCCCTTCATGACCTACTCTACACAGCGCGACATCAAGGAGATCCTCTACCGCGCTTACAACACACGTGGTCTCGGTGGTGAGTTCGACAACCAGGAGAACATCCGCCGCATCGCTGAGCTCCGCCTCAAGATCGCTAACTTGCTCGGCTACAAGTGCTACTCAGACTACGTCTTGGAGGACCGCATGGCAGAGAGCACAAAGACCGTTAACAAGTTCCTCGCACAGCTCAACAAGGCTACTTTGAGCTACGCAAAGAAGGATGTTGCAGACATCACTGCTTATGCCGAGTCACTCGGTTTCGAGGGCGAGATGATGCCTTGGGACTTCAGCTACTACAACGAGAAGTACAAGGAGGCTATGTACTCTATCAACGACGAGCAGATTAAGCCCTACTTGCAGCTCGAGAGCGCTAAGGAGGCAGTATTCATGCTCGCAGGTAAGCTCTATGGTTTGACATTCACTCAGGTTGACAACATCGAGACATACCACCCCGAGGCAAGCGTATACGAGGTTCGTGACAACAAGGGCGAGCTTATGGCTATTCTCTACATGGACTTCTTCCCCCGCGAGTCAAAGCGTCAGGGTGCATGGATGACAGAGTTCCGTGGTGTAAAGGTTGTTGATGGCGAGGAGCAGCGTCCTTTGGTGCAGCTCGTTATGAACTTCACTAAGCCTACTGGCAACACTCCATCATTGCTCACATTCGATGAGTTCACTACATTCCTCCACGAGTTTGGCCACGGTCTCCACGGCATCCTCGCAAAGGGTAAGTACGAGTCTATCAACGGCACATCTGTTAAGCGTGACTTCGTAGAGCTCCCATCACAGATCATGGAGAACTGGGCATACGAGAAGGAGTACCTCGACCTCTGGGCTAAGCACTACCAGACTGGTGAGCCTATGCCCGCAGAGCTCATCGAGAAGATCGTAGCAGCTAAGAACTACCTCGCAGCATACTACAACGTGCGTCAGCTCTCATTCGGTATGCTCGATATGGCATGGCACACTATCACTACACCTTACACTGGCGACGTTCTTGAGTTCGAGCGCAAGGCTGTAGCTCCTACACAGGTTCTTCCCGTTGTTGATGGTACCGCTATGCAGACAGCCTTTACTCACATCTTCAGCGGTGGTTACGCTTCAGGCTACTACGGCTACAAGTGGGCAGAGGTTCTCGCAGCAGATGCTTACTCATACTTCACCGAGGAGGGTATCTTCTCTGAGAAGGTAGCAGGTAAGTTCCGCCACGAGGTATTGGAGAAGGGTGGTCACGAGCATCCTATGACTCTCTACAAGAACTTCCGCGGCCACAAGCCTAAGACTCAGTCACTCATCGACCAGATGGGCCTCGAGTAGGCTTCGCGCCAACTTAATACGAAAAAGGGCTACCCTCACGGGTGGCCCTTTGTTGTTTGAATGGTTATTGGTTCCTTGTTTTCCTACGCTTCGGCAGTTCGATATACTCCGTATAGATGAGCTCCGTGTTGGGGTTCGACGACCACACCTCCTGGCGGATGGCCTTGGTGCCGTAGGGTATAAACAAAAACTTACGGGGTACGCGGTGTATGACCTGATGCAGCGTGTCGACGGTGTGCACATCGTAGCACAGCGAGTCACCAAAGAGTACGCCCTCTACCCTACTCCACGCATCGGCCGCAGCAAAGTGGCGCGCAGGCATGGCAACGGTATCGTATAACACCACCGTATCGCGCACAACAACCGTATCTGCAAGCGTGGTCACCGAGACACTCTTAGCGTAGCTCTCGGCACGTCTGAGGCGTATTCCCAGCGAGGCTATCTCCTCGGCATCGCGCTGGCGCTGAGCACGAAACTCCGACAACTCCAGCTCCAAAATCTCGACCGAGGCGGCAGACTTACCACTCTCGGTGCGATAATATTCTACACCCTCAAGTAGAGCATGCTCATTACTCCGTAGGCGAGCATTCTCATTACTAAGGTGGTGGATAACAACTCCGCAGACAACAACGGAGATAAGAGCGACAACAGCCGCCCAAAATATAAACTTTTTCATAGACATTTAGTGTTAAAATTCGCTACAAATATACAACCTAAAAATGCCTATAATTTCTAAAAAAAATACCAATTTGAATTAGTGGGTAACAACCTAGAATTGTATCGCACAGGAGATGCCCATGGCGCGGGTATTGGTATCGTAGAGGGGTGTGGCAACGAGCGCCTGACCATTGCGTGGCATCTTGAATATATGGCGACTAAGTGGAAGCATCCAGTAACCAATCCTCGCCGAGAGGATGCCAAAGCCAGCACCTGCCACCACGTCGTTGAGCCAGTGGCGACCATTATACATACGCATAACGCCCACCGTAGTAGCCAAAACGTATGCTGCGAGACCGGCACCCCAACCATACTCCGAGCGCACAAGTTCAGCACCAGCAAATGCCGTTGTTGTATGTCCCGATGGGAAGGAGTTGCGCGTGCCGCTAACGGGTCGTGGCTCACGCACCGTATATTTCACGCTCTGCGAGAATGCTACGACCGAGAGGTATGTTACTGTAGCCACTGCGACACGCTCACCAAAGGTGTGCTTCGCGCGCACGCCCATAAAATCAAAGGTGAGGTATAGTGCCACAGGGAGGTATTGTATGTAGTCGTCAAAGTGGTACTGCTTGCCTCCCGACCACGCGCGAAACTTATCATTCACAGCCACACTAACACCGCTGAGAGGGGCACTCTCTCCCACACCAAGAGCACCTACCGTAATAAGCGCCGCAGGGGCTATAAGCTGCGTAGGTCGAAAGCGCGTGGAGTAGGTCTGGTTTGCCTCCCACCAGCCACCAGCATTTGCAACACTCGTCTCCACATCCTCCACCATATCAACTATTTGCGGGGGGGGGACGCGCAAACTATCAACCGAAACATCGGTGCGCACAGAGGCAACAGCACTCGCCGAAGCGAGCACAGCAGTAAACAATATGACGAGCAATAGACGCATCACTTTTGACCTTTTTTCGATACTTTATGGCGCAAAAATACGAATTATAGTTCATAACATGAGCCATATTCGACATTTTTTTATTGCTCCGAAGAAAAAAAGTCCGCACTACGCCGAGGCGTGTAAAACTGTCAAATTGATAAAAGTTTGTAAAATATTGGTCGAATAATTGGTGAATTAATAAAAAAGTAGTAATTTTACATGATAATATACGTATCTAAGCGCAAACACAAACAATTAAATAAACATAAAACAACTAACTATGACTATCAAGTATTCTGGTAAGACTCGCGTTGAGAGCGACCTTCTCGGCGAGATGGAGGTGCCCGTTGAGGCGCTTTATGGCGTGCAGACATTGCGCGGTATTGTGAACTTCCCAATTAGCCGCTTCCACCTCTACGACTATCCTTTGTTTATCAACGGTCTCGCTATGACCAAGCTTGGCGCTGCTGAGGCTAACCACCAGCTCGGTCTCTTGACTGACGAGCAGTTCGATGGTATCTCTAAGGCTTGCCTCGAGATTATGCAGGGTCAGCACCACGAGCACTTCCCTTGCGACATGATTCAGGGTGGTGCAGGTACTACAACAAACATGAACGCTAACGAGGTTATCGCAAACCGTGCGCTCCAGATTATGGGTCACGAGGCAGGCGAGTATCAGTACTGCTCTCCTAACGACCACGTAAACTGCTCACAGTCTACAAACGACGCATACCCCTGCGGTATCCACCTCGGTCTCTACGCTACTCACAAGGTATTCATGGGCCACTACAACGAGCTTATCGAGTCATTCGAGAAGAAGGCTAAGGAGTTCGCACACATCTTGAAGATGGGTCGTACACAGCTCGAGGATGCTGTGCCTATGACACTCGGCCAGACATTCGGTGCCTTCGCTCAGATCTTGAAGGAGGAGCGCAAGAACCTCGAGTTCGCTGCTGAGGAGTTCCTCACAGTAAACATGGGTGCTACAGCTATCGGTACAGGTATCTGCTCTGAGCCCGAGTACGCTGAGAAGTGTATCGCTGCTTTGCGCCAGATTACAGGCTGGGACATCAAGCTCGCTGAGGACCTCGTAGCTGCAACTTCTGATACTACTTGCATGGTAGGTTACTCTTCAGCTTTGCGTCGCGTAGCTGTTAAGTTGAACAAGATCTGTAACGACCTCCGCCTCTTGGGTTCTGGTCCTCGTTGCGGTCTCCACGAGTTCGACCTCCCCGCACGTCAGCCAGGTTCTTCAATCATGCCAGGTAAGGTTAACCCCGTTATCCCCGAGGTTATGAACCAGATCTGCTACAAGGTTATCGGTAACGACGCATGTGTTGCAATGTGCGCACAGGAGGCTCAGATGGAGCTCAACGCCATGGAGCCTACAATGGCACAGTGCTGCTTCGAGTCTGCAGAGATCATGATGAACGGCTTCGACACATTGCGTGTTAACTGCGTTGATGGCATCAAGGCTAACGAGGAGCAGTGCTTGAAGTATGTTAAGGATAGCTTCGGTATCGTAACAGCTCTTAACCCCATCATCGGTTACAAGAACTCTACAAAGATTGCGAAGAAGGCAATGGCAACAGGTGGCCGCGTGTACGACATCGTACTCGAGGAGGGCATCCTCACAAAGGAGGAGCTCGATACTATTCTTGCACCTGAGAATATGATTAAGCCTGTGAAGCTTGATATTAAGCCTCGCCGATAATTAATTTTCGACTATAAGAGGTCATCTTCGACCTCTCAATCAATGCCACCAATGGGACGTACACAAGTACGTCCCATCGGTGGCATTTTCATGTCGAGGCCAAATCTAACCCCTTCTAATCAAAAATTATTTTCTTGTGATAGTGGCGCATCTGCGACACTTCAGTCAAAAAGGCGAATGGGAGATACGCTAAGTATATCCCATCCGACTTTTTTCGTGTCAGCGCCACATCTGCACCACTCTGACAAGAAATTGGGTCAGTGTGCTTCAGACCCAATCCGTTTTCGAGCAAGATAAAATAAAAGTCCCGACTTCGAATCGGGACCCTCTTTGTTAGTGGGTAAATACCTTACCAAGCTGTGCCTCCTGCTTCTCGTAGGCGAGGCGCGAGGTTGTGGGGTACTTCAACGCATCGAGTTCCTTGACTGCATCCTCAATATCGCGGAGCAACATATCGGCCATATCGCGCGACATGCCCTGGCGCACCACGATGCGCATAACTATCATATCCTCGATGCTCTTAGGCATGGAGTACGCGGGCACCATCCATCCTGACTGCTGCAAGCGCGCCTGGAGGTCGTAGAGCGTCCACTTCGCCGTCTTGTTGTAGTTGTCGTTCATCATCCACACAAACAACGGGTTTACAACCTCATCTGAGTAGTTCTGGAAGCAGGGCATCTCGCCGATGCGCTTGTGGCAGTACTTAGCAATCTCCATCGAGTTGTTGTGTATGCTCTCGTAGCCCTTGCGGCCGAGGCGTATGAAGTTGTAGTACTGACCGAGTATCTGCGCTGCGGGGCGCGAGAAGTTGAGACCCACCTGCGTAACTTCAGCACCGAGGTAGTTCACCGAGAAGCTCATCTCCTCGGGCAAGTAGCTCTTGTCGCGCCATACCACCCAGCCGAGACCTGGATATACGAGACCGAACTTGTGTCCCGATGTCGAGATTGACACCACCCACTTAAGCCTAAAGTCCCACTTGTGGTGCGGCTTGATAAAGGGGAGGATGAAACCACCCGACGCGCCATCCACGTGGATGGGGATGTTGTGACCCGTGTGTGCGTTATACTTGTCAAGCGCCTTGTCCAACGCCTCGATGTCGTCGTTGAGACCTGTCCATGTGACACCCGCAATGCCCACTACGCAGATGGTGTTCTCGTCGCATAGCTTAATGGCATCCTCGGGGCAGAGCGTGCGCTTCTCGCGTGTTAGGGGCACCTGGCGGAGCTCTATCTGCCAAAGTTTACAGAACTTCTCCCACACCACCTGCAAGCCAGTGCTTATCACGAGGTTGGGCTTGTCAACGGGCTTACCCTCCTTCATGCGGCGGTGACGCCAGCGTAGCCATGCTGAGACGCCGCCGAGCATGCAGGCCTCCGAGGAGCCAATGCCGAGGGCACCGGTCTTCGATTCACTGGTCTCGGGGCTATGCCAGAGGTTTGCGATGATGTTTATACATCGCGCCGCCATCACCGCAACGCGTGGATACTCCGTCTGGTCGATGTAGTTGATGGCAATCGCCTCGTTCATCAGACGTGTTGCATGGTCATCCATGTAGGTTGTGACGAATGTCGCGAGGTTTAGCTGTGGCTGCGTCTCGATTGCCGCCTCATCCTTTACCATGCGGTATGCGATTTCGGGCATTGTCATCTCCTCGGGGATTGTTGTTGTTGGCGCGGGGCGGAGCATCTCCTCCGAGCCGTATACAGCCGCTGTGGCCGTAGAGCATTTTTTTTCGTTCATAGGTAAAAGGTTTATAAGTTATGTACACCCCAATGGGGGCACAAACCATGCCACGCCCCTGAACGATATATAAGGCATGAAATAGAAGAGAATAGAATAAAACTTTGCCCTCGAGGCAACTATAACTATTGCGAAGCAATGCAAGACAAAGTCTTGCCACAAGCCTCCCTTATCAAAGGGAGGTTTGGAGGGATTGTAGATATGAGCCGTTCGAGGCCGACCCCCGCAACGAAAAACAGGAGAAACATACTGTTTCTCCTGTTGTAGTAGGACTCCACATTGAAATTTCTAACCGATTTCTCCACGACTATGTGACTGTGTTTCAGATTGCGAAGCAATGCAAGACAGAGTCTTGCCACAAGCCTCCCTTATCAAAGGGAGGTTTGGAGGGATTGTAGATATGAACCGTTCGAGACCGACCCCCGCAAACGAAAACAGGAGAAACACTGTTTCTCCTGTTGTAGTAGGACTCCACATCGAAATTTCTAACCGATTTCTCCACGACTATGTGGCTGTGTTTCAGATTGCGAAGCAATGCAAGACAAGGTCTTGCCACAAGCCCTCCTTATCAAAGGAGGGTTTGGGTGGATTGTAGATATGAGCCGTTCGAGGCCGACCCCCGCAAACGAAAACAGGAGAAACATTGCTGTTTCTCCTGTTGTAGTAGCGGGGGGAGGACTCGAACCTCCGACCTCCGGGTTATGAGCCCGACGAGCTGCCAACTGCTCTACCCCGCGATGTATCGTCAAATGGTCAACCGACCGATTTTCCTTATTTGCGAGTGCAAAGATAGCGCATTTTTCCCGTACTTCCAAATATTTTTGTAAATTATTTTAAATATTTTAAATAACCCAAACGCCAAAGCACTGGTATTCAGTAAGTAAGACTACAAAATATTTTTTGCCACTATCTCGGCAATGTCGTGCGTTGGGCAATGTGAGGCACGTGCGATGCTCTTATTGCATAGCGGGCAGGCGGTGACGATTGTGTCACATTGCGTAGCCTCGAGTTCTGCTGTCATGCGCTCCGCAATGCGGTACTGCTGGCCATCGTTTATCACCGTATTCGCCAAAGATCCGCCACAGCAGAGAGCGTTACGTCGGTTATGCGCTGGCTCAACGAGCGTACCCACAGCAGCTATCACGGTGCGTGGAGCATCGTATATACCACATCCGCGGCCAAGTTCGCAAGGGTCGTGGTATGTATATACATATGTATCGCGCGCGAGGGTTATCTCGCCAGAGGAGATTAGGCGGGCGATATACTCGGTGTGGTGGAGCACCTCGATACCCTCGAGGTTATACTCCTCACGAAAGACCTTAAGGCATATGGGGCACGATGTCACGAGTGTCTCTATCTCGTGCTTACGGAAGAGTGCGCGGTTGCACTCCACCATCTTGTGTGCGGCATCTGTCTCGCCCGAGAGCATAAGGGGCCTACCGCAGCAGACGCCACCATCTCTATCAGCATACCACACATCTACCCCCGCAGCAGCAAATATACGCTCCATAGAGCGCTGCACAGCAGGTGTCAGCGAGGTCATACATCCGGCGAAGTAGCCCACACGGCCTGCTCCCGACGAGGGGTCTATACCTTTAAGGTAGCGGTAACGACCCTCATTGGGGATATTACGGCGCTGAGCACGCGAGTTTAGGCGCAGGGTGTTAAGGTTGATACCCACGGGGCATGCCACCTCGCAGCGACCACACATCAGGCAGTTGTTTGCGATCTTCATCGAGAGCATATTGTATCGCCTATCGCGCAGATAATATACTGACTGCGTGTCGTTTATACCGAGGTCGGCTTGCAGCTGACATGGGTCGATACATATTCCGCAGCGCGAGCATGCCTCGACCTCGAAGTTGTCGTACGACTTACGCTCCTTGGTGGGGTTCAGCGACCAGCGACGCAGGAAGATGAGGGGTATCTCCGTAAAGATGTGCATATATCGCGAGAAGGGCAGTGCCACGAAGAAGATGCCAAGCACCACGGAGTAGAACCACCACGACTGCGGATATAGCATCTCGATAACCTCATAGGGCAAATGCTTCGCGAGAAAGGTTCCAAGTGTTCCAGTGAGGAAGCCGCCGCCACCATGCACCGCCACCGTGAGGCTCTCGGCAACAAGGCGCGCAGGGAAGATAAACCACAGTGCGGTGAGTGCCACCCTATCGAAGAGCACATGCTTCGTGGTGCGGCGCATGCCCATAACCGATGAGCGCAGACGCTTAAATAGGGCGAGGCCTACGCCTACGAGCACAACCAACAAAAGCGCATCCATAACATGTTCAAATATAGGATAATGCGCATCTAAGTTTAGGTACGGAGCGAAGTACTTAAAGAAGACATGACCCTGCAAAGGTATGGGTTTGATGCCGAGATAGACAGCGGTCTCCACCCACCCCACCACGATAAGCAGAAACCAGCCGAAAGCGAGCGAGGCGTGCATATATCCAAGCAGAGGGTTAGTGCGGAATATGCGGACGTGGAGCAGTGACTCACGCACCACCTCCCACGCTCCGAGGAGCGTCTGGCGCGTAAAGAGTCCACGACGAATCTTCACGCGGTCAACCCTCGGTAGGCGCAACAGCCACAGCGACCACTTAAGGGCAATGACAGCAAACATAAAGAGTGAACCCACAACAAAGGGGAACGTGAATGGTTCGAAATATATTAGCATATCCTCCATAGTATCAAGTCTTTAGAAGTCACCAAGTCGGCGCTTTATAAGCATCACAAGGGCACGCGTGTTGATACCACGTGGGCACACCAAGCGGCACTTACCGCAGAGCATGCACTTGCTCAACTCGGCGTAGACACCCTTATACTCACCACGGCGCACCGCAGTGTGTAGCTTGCGGAAGTTGAAGTCGGTGAGCCTTCCCGCCGTGCATGAGGCCGTGCACGAGCCACAGCCTATGCAGGCCTGCAACTCGGGCATCTCGGCGATGATATCCCTACTCTTACGCAGATCGTTATTATCCATGTCTATAACACGCGGGCGACTGATGCCATATCCAAATACGATGTTACGCATAGCGCTACTACTTTACGTTAAACTTATCCTTGAGGTAGGCATCTACAGCTGAGGCTGTTAGCGATGCTTCGGCAAGCGTGTCGGCGAGGCTCTTGGGTGCAGTTGCCGTGCCCGCGAAGAAGATACCCTCCCTCTCGCTATGCACCACGCCAAGGAACGAATCGCGCGCCTTGAAGTAGCCATTTGGTGCGAGCGTAAGTCCCGCAGATGCCGCAAGCTGAGGGTTATCGTAGTTGGCACTCATGCCGACAAGCAGAACGAGCATATCTACGGTCATGCGCAGTGGACGCCCCGTAAGCGTATCCTCGGCCTTTATCTGTATCTGCTTGTTTATGGTCTCGGCAGCCTCCGAGATGCGGCCTCGTACGAAGTGCACGTTATACCTCTCCTGCGCCTCGCGGTATAGTTCCTCGTAACCAGGACCAAACATGCGGATATCCATGTAGAAGTTAAAGACGTCTGCCGTAGGATACATCTCTTTGAGTTCTATGGCCTGCTTTACACCCGTTATGCAGCACACCTTCGAGCAGTGCTTCTGCCCCACCTTCTCGTCGCGCGAACCTACGCAGTGAAGTATCGCAATGCGCTTAGGCTCCGAGCCATCGGCGAGCGTAACCTTACCACCAATCATCATACGTTCGAGGTCAACCGACGTGACGACATTATCGTAGAGACCATAGCCATACTCCTGCTTGCGGTGGGCATCGAAGAGTGTGAAACCCGTAGCCACAACCACAGCATCGGCGGGTATGCGCTCCTCGGAGCGAAGCATAACGCCATCGGGGGCAATCTGCGTCACCTCCTGACCATAGAAGCAACGTATGTGCATATCCTTAACATGCTGAGCCAGAGGACGCATCACATCCTTCGCATAGGTAAAGGTGGGGAATAGTTTGTACCATCCGCGCGCCTTACCGCCGAGCTCTATGTCGCGCTCCACGATGATGGGCTCGATGCCTCGAGACTTAAGTTCTATGGCCGTCTGCATGCCCGCAGCACCGCCACCTACGATAACTACCCTATATGCCATAACTACTTTCTTCTCTCATATATGGGACGCTGCGAGGGGCAGTTGATTGCAGCATCCGCGGGTTTACCAATATACTTACCATTCGCACCCAGATACTTCGCACCAGGGTCATACTCCACGCCGAGCTTGTCCAACAGAGGCTCTACATCTACCTGGTGGAACTGCATGCCTAGCTGCCAGGGGTCGTAGCCGAGCACCAAGCCCGCCATCTCCTCGTACGTAAGGACGGGGATACCCTTACCATCAGCGCCATAGCCCATGCCATCCATCTCGGCAATGGCATACTGCCACTTATCGAGGAACATGGCACAACCTGGACAGTTTGCCACGATGAAATCGGGCTTGTAGGGCGCCATGCTCTCTAACTTCTTGTGTGAGTTGGCGATAGAGGAGCCACGGTTTGCCTGCACAAGGTAGTTGCGGAAGCCAAAGCCGCAGCAGTGACGGCGCTCGGGGTAGTCAACAACATCGCCACCCCACGCCTCGATCATGCCCGCCAAGACGTATGGGAACTCCGAGCCTCCAATGCCCGATTTTGGGAAGATCTTTGCGTAGTGGCAGCCAATATGCTCCACCACCCTGAGGGGCTCGCCCGTATGCCTATTTATAAGTCTATGCTTCGCCTTGCGCGCTATCGCCTCGCGCTGGTAGAAGATAATATCCGAGGTATGGGCTATGGAGCGAGGCTTTACCAACTCGCGGCCCGTAGCCTCCTTCAAGTAGCGGCGTGTGCGCTCCTCGGTCTCGGGAAACTCCTCCCATGTCGCAAGCACCTCGTTGTAGATGCCGAACGACGTTATACACGACGACACGAAGTTCTCGTAACCCGCCTCAGCCATCAGCGAAAACTGACGCGCCACGACGGTCATTATGGTTTCGAGGGGTACCACGTCTGAGTGATAGCCGATGCCTGTGCAAGAGGTATGCAAGGGGTCATCGAAGATATCTTTGCCGAGTTTGTTGGCGAGGATATCGAGAAATGCCCACTCGCTACCGGGGAAGAAGTTTTGGCGTATACAGCTACGCGCATAGTAGTATCTATCTGCAGCGATATCCTTCTGATACTCCTGCCATGATGTTCTACGTGCCATGCCTTTAGTAGTGATTTTCAGAGTTTAACGTATATGTATCCATCATATATTCATGGGTAGCACCATCGTAGCCCATCTCGCGTGCCTTACGCTCTGAGTGCGCCTCAATGTTGTCGTAGAAGACCTTGCCGCCCGATACCTCGAAGATGCGGTGTATCTCACGCATCGACTCCTCATCAATCTTGCGTAGCGCACCAGCACCCTCCGTGCGATAGCACTCCGAGAAGCGGCCATAGATAGCCTCATCATTCGAGTGTATCCACTCCCACACGGGACCCTGCTCGGGGTGCAACTCCGGCAAAATATTGCGCGGCGTGAGACAATAGCCCGTAGCGAGGATGTTGTCGCCAATAAGGCGCTTTAGGGCGAGTTGCTGACGCCCCTTCTCGCTCTCGGTGAAAAAGCCAAGCCTCTGCGAAAGTGTGCGCAACGCCTGGATTACATAGCCGGGGGTATTTCCTCGCGGACAGCGTGGTCGGCACGACATACACTCGCCACAATACCATATAGTATCGCTCTTGAGCAATCGCTCAATCTCCTCATCATCACGCGTTTGCACAATGACAACTATCTGTCGAGGGTCGTAGTTATAGAACTCCGCCGCGGGACACACCGCAGTACATACGCCACAATTCATGCAGGCCTTGAGGCCCTCAACAAGGCGTATATCCTCGGCAAGCATATCGTAATATTTACCCATAATTCTTTGGACTTTTGACGAGGCAAAGGTATGTATTTTGACCTCCACAAAAGGTAGTATAAATACCTAAATTACATCTTTTTTTGGTCAAATAAATTGGTCATTTAGACCTATAATTGACCAAATTCACCATGCAAACTTAGACCACCATGCTTTATTAAAAGACCATATTTCTACGACTCTATTCACCCAACATGCAGAGTGATACGAAAATAATATTTTATATTATTGGATGTAGGGGATATTTTGCATATATTTGCACCAAGCATTCAAACCAAATAGAAATATATTATTCCAAAATGGGACGCTTTATAAAACTTATTTCACTTGTCACATTGCTACTCGTAGCACTCGATGCCTCGGCACAAGAGAGGGTCAAGGTTAGTGGCACCGTAACCGACAAATACGAGGGAATACCCGTTATCGGCGCAACCGTAACATGGGGCGACGGCAAGGGTACAACCACCGACCTCGAGGGTAACTACTCCATCACCGTAGATGCCGGCGACACAATCCGATTTATCTATCTCGGCTACTTCACGCGCGAGTGGCGAGTTCCCAGTGGCGCGACAGAGGTGACATACAACGTCGAACTCGAGGTCGAGTCCACAATGGCTGACGAGGTCGTGGTAGTGGCATACGGCACACGCAAGAAGGGCACTATCGCTGGTTCGGTATCTACCGTGAAGAGCGAGAAGCTCGAGAGCGTGCCCGCCGCAGGCTTCGACCAGGCATTGCAGGGTCAGAGCCCCGGACTTATGGTACTCTCGAACTCTGGCGAGCCCTCAAAGGCTGCAACATTCCAGATTCGTGGTACTAACTCTATCAACTCGGGCACAGCGCCCCTCTTCATCCTCGATGGCGTGCCCATCTCGAGCAGCGACTTCAACGCCATATCGCCCTCGGACATCGAGTCTGTATCGGTATTGAAGGATGCCTCGTCAACATCTATCTATGGTGCGCGAGCTGCCAATGGCGTGGTTATCATCACCACAAAGCGCGGCACAACATCTGACAATGCCAAGGTTACCTTCCGCACTCAGGTCGGCATTTCGCAGCTTGCCCACGGCAACTGGAACTTGATGAACACAGCCGAGCGTATTCAATTCGAGAAGGAGATTGGTCTCGACGCGGGACAGAACTACGACATACTCTCAAAGACCGACATCAACTGGCTCGATGCAGTCTTTAACGACCACGCCCTACTCCAGAACTACGACATCTCGGTTAGCCGTGCTACGGACAAGATGAGTTACTACGTGTCTGGTTCGTTCTACGACCAGGATGGTATCGCGCAGGGCTCGACATTCCGCCGCTACAACATCCGCGCAAATGCCGATGTTAAGGCGTCGCGCTGGTTGCGCCTCGGCACAAACACAATGGTTGTCTACGAGGAGGTGCAGCAGGCTGAGGATGGTGAATATGCGCTATACTCGCCCATTTCGGCGAGCCGCTTCATGCTCCCCTACTGGAACCCCTACCGCGAGGATGGCTCGATAGCATCCGAGAGTGACGGTTCATGGAAGGGCACAGGCCAGAACCCCTTGGAGTGGATGGAGAACAACCCACAAACAAACAAGAAGTACAAGGCGCTAACGACCGTATTTGCGGAGGTTACACCCATTGAGGGTCTTGCCATACGCTCGCAGTTTGGTGCCGACTTCACCAACTCGACATCCTTCATGCAGTCTATGCCCAGCTATGCGCCCAACAACGGCATTGGCGTAGCGGGACGTGCATCGTACAACACCCTAACGCTCACCGTAACAAACACTATCAACTACCAGACCACCCTCAACAGCCTTCATAACCTCAACTTCCTACTCGGTCACGAGGGCGTGAACTACAACTACGAGGGCTTCCAGGCTATCACACAGGGTCAGAACAACGACTACCTCACAACGATGTCGTCGGGTTCGAAGGTGGTGTCGTGGGGCGACGTGACCGACTCATATGGCTACCTCTCGTTCTTCGCACGTGGCGAGTACAACTACGACAGACGCTACTATGCCGACTTCTCGTTGCGTACCGATGCCTCATCGCGCTTCGGTAAGAGTGGCCGCTGGGCAGCATTCTGGTCTATCGGTCTTATGTGGGATGCTAAGCGCGAGAGTTTCCTCTACGACGTAAACTGGCTCAACACTGCGCAGGTAGCATTCAGCACTGGCACCTCGGGTAACTCCTCAATCCCCAACTACGACCACTTGGCCCTCGTTGGTGGTGGCGCTAACTACAACGACAACATGGGTATCTACCCCATGCAGAGTGGCAACGAGGATCTCGGTTGGGAGAAACTCTGGACAACAAACATCGCCCTACACCTCGGCTTTATCAACCACCGCATAAACCTCGACGTGGAGTTCTACAACAAGCGCACTTCGGATATGCTTATGTCCGTACCCGTGTCGTATGCGGATAAGGGCGAAGGCTTCCGTTGGGACAATATCGGCGAGATGGTAAACCGCGGTGTGGAGCTACAACTAAATGTCGACATCGTACGCCGCCCCATCAACTGGAGCATCTCGGCAAACGTATCGTACAACAAGAATAAGATTACGGAGCTTTACAATGGCCTCGACGAGTATGAGCTCTCGACAACGGGTACGAAGCTCGTCGTGGGACACTCCGTAGGCGAGTTCTACATCAACCGCTACGCTGGCGTTAACCCCGCGAATGGTGATGCTCTGTGGTACACCAAGGATGGCGAGGTGACAACCGAGTTCAACGAGGGCGACAAGGTGATGATTGGCAAGAACTACATCGCACCATGGCAGGGTGGTTTCGGCACAGCACTCTCGTGGATGGGTCTTGAGTTCTCGGCGCAGTTTGCGTGGGTGGCAGACCGCTGGATGATTAACAACGACCGCTTCTTCGAGGAGAGCAACGGCCTCTACTCGGCATACAACCAGTCGCGCCGCCTCCTCTACGACCGCTGGAAGCAGCCCGGCGACATCACCGACATACCCCGCTATGGCGTAACACCACAAATCGACTCGCGCTTCTTGGAGGATGCCTCGTTCCTACGCCTCAAGAATGTGATGCTCAGTTACAGCCTCCCAAGCAACATCTTGAAGAAGACGAAGTTCTTCACCTCGGCACGCATCTACGTTCAGGCGCAGAACCTCTTTACGTTCACACCCTTCACGGGCATCGACCCCGAGTCGTCGAGCAACGCCTATAAGGCACAGTATCCCATGTCGCGCCAATACTCTATGGGCATCGACCTAACATTCTAACACGCAACTCTATGAGAAAGATTTTTACTATACTTACGGCTTGCATAGCGCTAACGGTTATTAGTACTTCGTGTCTCGACAAGTACCCCAACGATGCAATCCCACAGGATAAGGCTATCACAAACCTCGAGGAACTCGACCAGGCGGCGATAGGCATGTACTCGGCATTTAAGTCGAGCGCCCTCTATAGCGGCTACCTCACACTGCTTCCCGACATCCAGTGCGACATGGTACACGCCGTGAATGGCTACACCAACACCTATGGCAACATCTGGCGCTGGGACATACTCTCGACAAACTCGGAGGTTACATCGGTTTACGCGTCGCTCTACAACGTCATCGCCTCGGCAAACTTTCTCCTCGAGTATGCACCTCGCGTGGAGAAGACCCTAACGACCGATGAGGAGTGGAGCCAGTATGAGCAGATATGTGGCGAGGCATACTTTGCACGTGCCCTTGCCTACTCGGAGCTTATAAAGCTATACTGCAAGAGCTACGAGAGCGCCGAGCAGGCCGAGAGCGAGCTTGGTGTGGTCATCGTTACGAAGTACAACACCGACGAACCCATGGTGCGCGCAACACTTGCAAAGTCTTACGAGCGAGTGATTGAAGATTTGGATATGGCGGCACAGTTGATGGACATCGACGAGAACAACGTGGGTGGCAACATCTACAACGCTACATACTTCAACGAGTACACCGCATACGCTCTACGCGCACGTGTTGCACTCTACATGAAGGACTACGAGACGGCTATCGACTACTCATCACGCGTAATCGACAGCGGTTTCTACCTTCTCTCTTCTGCCAACACCGAGATAAGCTCGGGCATGAGCTACTTTACCTATATGTGGCAGTATGACGACGCTACGGAGATCATCTGGAAGGTGGGCTTCACACCCACATCGTATGGTGGCGCACTAGGCCGCGTATTCTTCAACTACGACTACTCTTCGATGAAGCCCGACTATGTGCCCTCGGCATGGGTTTTAGGTCTCTACGACGATAGCGACCTACGCTACGGCAACTACTTCTACTCTTACACCACGGGCCATAGCCACGGTCTCACTTGGCCACTCTTGGTTAAGTACTTCGGCAACATGAACTTCTACGACCAGTACATCCTCCATACCTCTATGCCTAAGCCGCTGCGCCTTGCCGAGCAGTATCTCATACGTGCTGAGGCATATGCCGAGGGTCGCGCAAACTACGCCTTAGCGGGTGAGGACATCGCCACACTGCGCGCAGCACGCTACACCTCGTATGGCAACAGCGTATCTATGACAGAGGCAAATGCCATGACCATCATCGAGGAGGAGCGCATCAAGGAGCTCTACATGGAGGGCTTCCGCCTTATGGACCTCAAGCGCTGGCACAAGGGCTTCGAGCGTGTGCCACAGACCGAGTCGCTGGAGAATGGTAGCTCACTAAAGGTTGAGGCCGACGACGCACTCTTCGTGTGGCCAATACCCCAGCACGAGTTAGAGGCTCCCGGCGCAAACATCCTACCCAACGACAGTAACAAATAATCGCAACCTTATGATTATGAAGAGATATACAACAATTAAAACTATGTTTGCGGCACTTAGCACGCTCCTACTCACCACATTGGTTGGTTGCGAGTCTGAGCGCACGACATACGACGGTCCAAACTACATAATGTTCTCGGCAGAGCGCCACGACCTCGGCATCTTGGATAGCGAGGAGTGGTTCGAGATACCCATCTCGGCGACACGCACCGCAGACCACGACCGCAATGTAGGCGTGGAGATTATCGCGGCACGCAGTAGCGCGATATATGGCAAGCACTACACCATCGAGTCGACAACCGTGA
The DNA here is from genome assembly GCA_023413645.1 of Bacteroidota bacterium. Lineage (GTDB taxonomy): Bacteria > Bacteroidota > Bacteroidia > Bacteroidales > Rikenellaceae > Alistipes. Next base: position 20,691 of record JAEZPN010000030.1, on the reverse strand, counting down.
CCATCCCCGCGGGTGAGCTTACGGCGATGCTCCGCATTAAGGGCTACCCCGAAGCCATAAGCGTTACGGACAACCTCGGCATCACGCTCAGCCTCGTTGTTGAACAGGAGGATGTGTGGGATGAATATGGCACAGAGACGGAGGTATATCTGCACAAGTGCTGCCCTCTCGACATGAATGCCTTTACGGGCTATGCCGTACTCACTTCGACATGGACAATGCAGTATATGAACGTGGAGTCGCTACTCGTAAAGACACGCCTCGACGAGACAATGCCCAACACCATCGTTGTTGAGGATATGTACTACAAGGGCTACGACATACGCATCACCTTCAAGAACGACAACCGCCTCGAGCCATTTATCGAGATGCCCGAAGCGCAGGTTGCGGGTACTACGGGTGAGGCCTTCGGCACTATCTACGGCAACGGCAAGCTCATGATGATGCAGCCCGCGGATTCGGGTTCGTACTACAGTCCCTGCGAGGGTTTCTTGTTGCAGTACGTTACGATGTATGTCGAGAATGTGGGCACCGTGGGCACCTACGCCAACGTTCTCGAGTGGATATCGGACGAGGAGGCTGAGCGCATACTCCGCGAGGGCGTGTAACAGACTGATTGGCTGATTAATGACGAAAAAAATAGAATAAGCATATGAGACACATTTTTAAAATTAAGTTTTGGGCGGTGATGCTCACAGTGGCGATGGTTGCTGTGTCGTGCGACAACGGCAATGAGGTGACGCCACAGCCCATCCCCACGTTGGACAACATCGTGTGTAAGGCGGGAGACAAGCCACAGTTTGAGTTATCGGCAAGCCACGACTGGCAGCTATCGTCTGATGCCATGTGGTGTAAATTTGTCACCGCGGCAGGCATGATGCAGGATACATCAGGTAAGGCGGGCACACACACCATAACCCTCAACATTACGGATGAGGGCATCAAGGATAGTGCGACAACGGCTACCATCACAATCAAGATGGGTGGCCTAAATCAGACATTGGTGACCGTGGAGCGCAGTGCTAAGGAACTTGTGTTAAAGATTAAGGATGCCAATGGCAAGAGCGCAGAGACCATAGAGTTGGGCTACGACGAGTGGAAGGAGTTTAGCATCGAGGCTAACTTTGCCTTCGCAGCAACCGACTTCCCCGAGTGGGTGGAACTCGGCACAAAGGAGGGCGAGACAATCGTAACGGGCATCGTGGGCACGGCCAACGAGCCCCTAACAGCCTATGCACGCATCATCCCCAATGGCGAGCGCGAGTGCTACGCTATCGCAGCTGACCAGAGCAATAGCGTGACATTTGCCGATGCCGAGGGTAAGGCGTCGTTCAGCTTCCCCGTAGTCTTCGACGGCATGGGCGAGGATAAACTCACCTTCACAGCGCCAACAGCCGACACCTTCGGCTGGGAGGTATCACTCGACGGCACGCTCTTCCGCCAGGTGGGTGCCACAGAGGAGGAGACAACAACAATAGAGGAGGCTCTCGACTACACCATCGCAGCGCGCAACAAGGAGTACTCGGTGCTTCTCGTTGAGAAGGTCATCAACCGCGGCATATCGTCGTATGTCATAGGCGCAGAGTGGATGCACTTCGACAATGGCACGCTCACCGTGGACGCTACCGACGCCACACGCTACGGCATGGTGGTAGCACTCCCCAACGGCATATATAATGACATCTGCAACAACCTCCTCGACAACCTCTTCGAACTCGACTACACATCAGGTATCGGTCTTCCAACCATCAAGAACGACTATTTGAAGTATGTGCTTATAGAGTTCACGCAGCACGACTTTACGGAGCAGGAGGAGTATGAGGGCATGTACATCTACCACTCGTTGACAGCGCTCGAGATTCCCGTAACGCCATACACCGATAGCGCAGTCATGGCGCAGTATGGCGCAGAGGAGGCCTACACCGTGGAGTTTATCGACTCTATCGAGGGTAAGCGTCCCGGCATCGTCATCGACCCACGCATCGAGCTCTGGACAACAGAGACACTCGAGATGGGCGAGGCATCTGCCGAGGTATACTACAAGGGCGAGAAGCTAAAGATTAGCGAGGACGACTACTACCTCGGTGAGAACAAGGATGAGAAGATGGCGCTATACCTATGGTATCCCAAGGCAGAGACATTCACCGAGAATGTATATATCATCTTCAAGGTGGGCGACGTGGCGGCAAAGCTCCTTGTCGTAACACCCGTAACGAAGTAACACACCTGCGACTATGAGACACAACATTATAACTAAGATATGTAGCCTTGCAGCTCTTCTCTCGTTACTACTTGTGGGTGGTTGCGAGGAGCGAGGAGAAAACCTCTCGGCGGAGTATGGCTACGTGCAGTTCCAGCTTGTCAAGGCCTCGCAGCTCGACAACACACGTGCCGAGGAGCTCGAGTGGCTCTCGGATGCGTGCAAGATATGCGTCGTGATGCAGCACGACGGCTCTACAATCACGCAGACGCTAAACGTGGAGAGCTACGACGCAACAACTGCCGAGTGGGGACTATGGAGCGAGAAGCTTCGCCTCTTGGCGGGCGACTACAACGTCATCGGCTACTACATCTACGACAATCTCGACAACGAGATCTTGGTGGGTGAGGATCAAGGTTCCTTCATCGTTGAGCACAATGGTCTTACAATTAAGACTATAGGCGTGGAGACCGTAGAGCGTGGCATGGTGTCGTTCGCACTGCTCAAGGCCTTTGAGACAACGCGCTACACCTACGAGAGCGACTTCATGTTTAGTTCTATCGCTGCGGTAGACATCACCATTCAGAACACCTTTAACAAGCGTACTACGAAGTTTGAGGCGCTCCCCGCGAGCTACTTCGAGAGCTTCGTGGAGGGTTCAATGGACGAGGAACTATACGACCGTAATGGCCAGTCGGCATATATCATCTGCAACACTACGTTCTGGCTCGAGGCGGGCAACTACATCATCACAGACTATGTTGTCTACTCAGACCGAAAGGCCAAGAACGCCATAGGTCGTGGTTCGATTGCCGATGCGAAGATGGAGTTCGACATCGAGGATAATGCTCACACCCTCGCAATCGTGCCCATCATCCTCTCCCAGGAGAGCGAGCACATCAAGGACTACAAAGCCTTAAAGGAGATATGGCTTGCGCTTGATGGCCCAAATTGGACATTCTACGGCGAGGAGTACATGGCGGGAACAAACTGGGACTTCAACAAAGATATCGACATGTGGGGCGACCAGCCTGGTGTTACGCTCGACGGCAATGGCCGCGTGGTGGGTCTCAACATCTCGGGCTTTGGCGCTAAGGGTGTTGTGCCCGATGCCATAGGTCAGCTCACGGAGTTGCGCATGCTCTACTTGGGTAACCACAACGAGCTTATCGGGGGCTACAATGCTGGTAGTACAGCGCGCATAAACGCCCTCGACTACATGAATAACGTCGTAAGCTACGATGCTCGCACAGACCTCAGCCTCGAGCTTAAGCGAGCAATAAACAGCGACCCAGAGTTCACACCCATCGCAGAGCATAAGCCCCAGCGCAAGGATGTTGCATACGGCAACCTAACGAACGGTATAACAGCAATTTCGCGTGCCATGATGCGTCTAACGAAGCTCGAGCAGCTCTTCATAGCGAACTCGCCCATCACGGATGAGTTCTTCGCGGAGGTGGCACCCACATCTAAGTTCTACGCAGAGCGTGAGGAGTGGTCGTGGGCGAACTTTGAGATGCTCACAGACGTAGAGATATACAACTGCGCACAGCTAACACGCCTACCCATGGAGATGCTCGCGGCACTACCCAACGTCCAGTCGCTCAATATCTCTATGAATAAGGGTATCTCGGGTGAGCAGCTCAAGGCGGATTGGGAGGCACTTATAGAGGGCGCCTCGGGCAACGACATTCAGATTCTCTACATGGGCTACAACAACCTACGCGAGACACCGTCGCACGACTACCTCAAGCAGATGACAAAGCTCGGATACCTCGACTGCACAAACAACCTCTTGGAGACCGTGCACCCCTTTGGTAAGGAGATATCGTTTGCTACCATCTACCTCGACAACAACCGCATCACACGCCTCTATGCCGCGGAGGATGGTTACTTCTGTGGTCTTGGTCAGTTGGAGACTCTCTCGTGCGCCAACAATTGCCTAACAGAATTGCCCGACATCTTCACTGCACAGTCGATATATACCGTACAGTCGGTGAACTTCTCGTCGAACAACATCTCGGCATTGGAGAATGGCGACAAGTGGCGTGGCATCAACTCTTCGAGCCTCAACCTTGCGGACAACCGCTTCGAGGAGCTCCCCGCACGCCTTATGAAGTCGGGATCGAAGATTGAGACGCTCATGCTCTCAAGCAACGGCATGCGCAAGATTGACGAGGGTGCACTCACAGGCCCCTACAGCTACTATCTCACAACGATAGACCTCAGCTTCAACCGCCTAAAGGAGATACCCTACGACGACTTCAGTGCGTTGAACATCCCCTACCTCTACGGTATCGACCTCTCGAGCAACGCCTTTGAGGCATTCCCCTATGCACCGCTCGGCATCAACACGCTAACGGTGATGAGCATACGCCAGCAGCGCGACGATGAGGGTAACCGCACACTCCGCGAGTGGCCAACGGGACTATACACATGCCCCAAGATGTCGGCATTCTACATCGGTTCGAACGACCTACGCCAGATTGAGGATACCATATCGCCCTACATCCTTCTCTTCGAGATTAAGGACAACCCCAACATCTCGATAGACCTCTCGGGCGTATGTCCCTATATCGAGATGGGCTACTACGAGCTTATCTACGACTCTACGCAGGATATTCGCGGTTGCGACGCCCTAAACCTTGACTAATGAGAACTATGAGACAGATACTTAGATATATAGCAGCAAGCGTGGCTGTGCTTACAGTCGTGGGCTGCGCAACGGATACTACGACGATACATGGCTTCGAGGCCGACACAACGTCGATTGATGCCAAGGCTTCGGGTGGTAAGTACAACGTGGCTATTCGCTCGGACAAGGAGTGGACAGCCGTAGTCGATGCACCATGGGTCATGGTATCGCCCGCAAATGGTCGTGGCGAGGTGCGCTGCGAGGTGCGCATCGACTCGACACTCATCAACGATGCACGCACAACCGAGATACGCTTCTCATCGGGTGGCTCACTCCTACAGAGCGTGAGCGTAAATCAGGAGGGCTATGCCCGTGCTATTACGCCCAACGAGAGCGAGGTTAAGATTGCAGCATCGGCAACACGTGATGCCCGCCACTTCGACGTTGAGGTTAGCGCAAACGTGGAGTTTGAGGTTGAGGCGGAGTATGACAGCGAGGAGAGCTGGCTGACGGTGGATAACTACACCCTAAACCTCGACCGCGGAGCACGTCCCCGCAGCACAACACTCGGCATCAGCTGGAAGATGAACCATGCCCCCGAGGAGCGCATAGCGACACTACACCTACGCTCTAAGGATGGCAAGCCGCTGGAGAGTCCCGCGACAATCGTGGTACGCCAAACTGCAGCACCACTTATTGAGGATAACCGCCAGGGCGACTCGTTGGCCGTAATCGCCATCTACGAGAAGCTCGAGTGCTGGAGCGAGGGCGCTATATCAACGACCGAGGGAATGCACCGCTGGGAGTGCGTACGCCTCTGGGAGGCTAACGACCCCACACTACCTACAAAGGAGGCTGTGGGCCGTGTGCGCGACATCGAGCTTAGCTACTTCGACACATACGAGGGCATACCCTACGAGATTAAGTACCTCAAATACCTCGAGACAATATCGCTCTACGGTAACGTGAACACCATGATTAAGTCTATCGACTTGGGCGAGGAGATATGCACATTGGAGCACCTCAAGGCGTTGCGCGTGGCGGCATTTGGCCTTGCGTCACTCCCCGAGAGCTTCAAGAACCTCGGCGACACGTTGGAGGACCTCGACCTCAACTCTAACAACTTTGTGGGCATCCCCGAGGTGATTACCGAGGAGAACTTCCCACACCTCAAGAGCCTCGACCTCACGGCAAACCGTCGTGCCATGGTTAGCGACCTGCGTAATAGCGCCTCAAGCAGCGAGGGCATAGGCATACACCACAACACAGCAACAGATGACGCACTGGAGCGCCTACTCCTCTGGGAGAACCTCGAGTCGCTGACACTCTCGTACAACTACTTCGAGGGCTCTATTCCCGACTTCAAAGTTGGCGAGAAGGGTGTGCGTGCTTACGAAATTGAAGACTTTGTGGAGCGTGGCGATACGCTTGCATGGGCTGTGGAGAGAGGACTTCCTCGCGTGCTTCCCAACATGCGTAGTTTGCGCCTGAACCTCAACTTCTTCACTGGCGAGCTACCCGAATGGTTGCTCTACCACCCACGCCTTATGGAGTGGAGTGCCGAGAACCTCATCTACATACAGCAGGAGAATGGCGTGGACAGCAACGGCAATCGTGTGGGTTTCTCGAATGAGCCTACATCGCGCGAATACTACTTCCAGGCATACCCACTTATGCGTGGCAGATATGAGTTTAACGACGAAATAGCGGAGTAACATGAGACGATATATTACGATAGTTGCAGCTGCGGCACTCGCCATAGGCTGCGTAAACGAGAATATCTCGACCCTAACACCCGACAACGACACCACTACGGTTGTTGTGCCCGAGGGTGCTACGGCGGGTGAGGTAATCATCAAATTCTCTCCCGAGATGGAGGCCATCCTCGACCAGACCATGACACGCTCGGGTGGCGAGGCGACACGCTCGGGCATACCCTCAACAGATGAGGTCTTGGACATCCTCGGAGCATACTCCTTCGAGCGTGTATTTCCCATCGACAGCGCCAACGAGGCACGCACACGAGAGGCGGGACTACACCTCTGGTATATCGTGCGCTTCGACGAGGGCGAGGAGCTACAAAAGGCCTTCGAGCGCCTCTCGCAGCTGGGCGAGGTTGATAAGTTGCAGTGCAACCGCCCTATCGCGCGAGCATACAACCCTAACTCGAACCCCATGTTCATAAGCTGTGCCGAAGCCGATAGCCGCGCTACGACACGCGCAACAGCATGGCCCTTCAACGACCCCGAGATATATCGCCAGTGGTGCTACATCAACGATGGCACAGCGCCCTTTGCAAGTGAGCGTGCGGGAGTATTGGCGGGTTCGGATGCTGGATGTGCCGAGGCATGGGAGCTATGCACGGGCGACGAGGAGATTATCGTGGCAGTTATGGATGAGGCTGTTATGTGGAGCCACCCCGACCTTGCGGACAACATCTGGGTTAACGAGGGCGAGGAGCTATACGCAGGCAAGGATGCCGACGGCAATGGTTATGTTGACGACCGCTATGGCTACAACTTCGTGCGTAACACCGGTATTACATCGTGGACATCGAACGGCAGCACGGGCCACGGCACACACGTTGCGGGCACCATAGCTGCGGTAAACGACAACGGCATAGGCGTTGCGGGCATCGCGGGTGGCGGCAAGGGCAAGCGTGGCGTGAAGATTATGACCATACAGCTCTTCGACGGCATGAACTCTTGCTCGTTGGCTATGGAGGCGCGCGCAATGAAGTATGCGGCGGATAATGGCGCCGTAATCTTGCAGTGCTCATGGGGCTACAACTCGGCGAAGTCTAACCTCATCATGGGCTACACACCAGGTCCCGCGACAGAGGAGGAGTGGGCAGCACTCTACCCCTTGGAGAAGGAGGCCCTGGACTACTTTATCAACTATGCGGGCTCGCCCAATGGCGTTATTGATGGCGGCCTTGCAATCTTTGCTTCGGGCAACGAGTATGCGGCGCAGTCATCATTCCCCGCGGCATATGGCAAATGTATATCGGTTGCGGCAATTGCAGCCGATTACACACCCGCATCATACTCTAACTACGGCAGCGAGGTGTTGTTGTGCGCACCTGGTGGCGACCTCGAGTACTACGGCGCTCCAGGCATGGAGGATAACATCTACGACGAGAATGGCGTACTCAAGGAGCAGGGCGCGATATACTCAACGCTCGTTATAGATGGCGTTGCGGGTTACGGATATTATGAGGGTACATCTATGGCATGTCCCCACGTATCGGGTATCGCAGCACTCGGTCTTGCATATGCCAAGCAGCAGCACCGTCACTTCACAAGCGAGGAGTTCCGCGAGTTGATGTACACCTCAGCACGCGACATCGAGGAATACTTCGTGGGCGAGAAGCTATACTACATGCGCCACGAGTCGGCGGGTGCTACACCCATAAAGATGAACCTTGCGGAGTATCGCGGTAAGATGGGTCGCCTTGCAGATGCAGGAGCCCTTTTGAAGGCTATCGAGGGTAGTGGTCGCGATATGCGCCTACCCAACCTCTGCATCGCACCTGGCGCAACAACAACGCTCAACCTCGCCGACTACATCACCGAGGCGGCAGCAAGCGTAGAGGTGGTCAACGAGGCTGTTGCAACTGCAACACTCGAGGCTGGCGTGCTCACCATCAGCGCAAAGAGCGAGGGTCAGACATCGTTGACACTAACGACAAATAGTGGCACTAAGCACCACGCCACAATCACCGTGCGCGAGGGTGCCGATAACGGCTGGTTATAGGCTATGAGAGGCATGTGGCGATATATAGCCGTGGCGTTGATGTTTATAGTCGCGGAGGCGGGTGCGCAGGAGCGTAAGGTGCTCTCGCGTGCCGAGCTCGACGCGCTGGTAAACCCCGCCCTCTCGGAGGTTGCCCACGGGTCTATCGTTGCAGAGCCCACAACACGCAATGTGGGCGAGGTGGCAGATACGGCAACGATAAGTACCGACTTCACGCTACACAACACAACAACCGAGGCGATAGAGATAACCGAGTTGCGCTCGTCGTGCAGCTGCCTGAAGGTGGTAACGCCCATAACACGCATAGAGGCGGGTGAGAGCGTGACGCTGCGCACGGAGTTCAACCCCACGGGGCGCAACGGCGGATTTACGATTCCGATACTCATCTACACGCCGCTTGATGCCTCACGTCCCACGGCACGCCTAACGGTGGAGGGAAGCGTCATAGCAACGGATGAGTGGTCGCACCTACCCCAGCGCATGGGCACGCTACGCATGAGCCGCAAGAGCGTAATCTTCACCCCCGACACCCGCACAGAGCGTATAGCGGTGGTAAACGTGGGCGAGCAACCCCTTACAATAGGTGCGAAGGCTACGACAGAGGGCATAACGCTACGCACAGAGCCAGAGCTACTACAGCCAAACGAGGAGGGAGACATTGTGATAACATACTCCCCCACTGCGAAGCCTATACGCGACATAGAGACAGCGATAATAGTTGAGGGATGCGGCACCGCACGACCCTCGGAGCGAATGATAAAGATAACAATAAAGCACTAAGATATGAGACTCTTAAACCGACTCGCAGCGACACTCTTGGTCGTTGCAACAACACTAATAACAAGCTGCGAGAAGCCTGCGCCACTACCCAGTGAGGAGCGCATTGCCGTGACCTACGCGGCACTCGACGGCTGCTGGCAGTTGACAATGTGGCAGGGAGAACCCATAGCCGAGGAGACCTATTTATATATAGAGTTCGACCGCTCTTCGCACCGCTACACAATGTGGGATAACATCGACTCGATGTATGCCACCGACACTACGGGCACATTCGCCATTAACGAGGAGGAGGATGGCACATACACCCTCTCGGGCACCTACGACTATGGCGTGGGCGACTGGAGCAGCGACTACCGCGTGGAGCTAACAAACGAGGGCGAGCGCATGCAGTGGCTCTCACTCGACGGCACACACCAGGTTATGGACTTCGTGCGCGTGGCAGAGATACCTGAATTCAATTAACCAAAAAAAATAGGACACAACTATGAAAATTAAGCATTTTGCAGTTGCCATAGTGGCAGCTGTGGTCGCACTCGCAGGATGGAGTTGCGACAAGGAGCCCACAAAGACTCCCGTCCAGAAGCCTACAATCGGCATTATGGAGCCTGAGTTCAACGCCGAGACCATGGAGGTAAGCGTTATGATCGCCCCTTCGACCGACGCTACAGCTTGGTACTGGAAGATAGAGCCTCAGACACGCACCGAGGACTCTGAGTACGTTAAGGTAGAGGGTGCTGCGGCTCAGGAGATTAAGTATGCAGCTCAGTATGGTGTTGAGTACCTTATCTCTGCCTACGCCGAGAACAAGGCTGGCAAGAGCGACATCGCCGAGAAGAAGTTCTGCGCTATGCCCGAGGGTGAGGTAGCAATCGCACTTGGCGAGGTTACACTCAACGAGGAGACAATGGAGGCTATGGTCGCGGTGTACCCCTCAAAGGCCGTAAGCCAGTGGCACTGGGGGGTTGAGGATGTTGACCTCGGTGAGATTTACATCACAGACACAATCGTTGAGGGTAACGCCGAGCAGACCATCGCGTTTGCATACGAGTGGGGCAAGGAGCTCCGTTTTTGCGCCTATGGCGAGTGTGGTGAGATTAGGAGCGATATTGTAGAAGTGGAGGTATACTTCGCGCCCGCAGTGCCTACAATCACCGTATCTAAGGCGCACTTCGACGAGGCAACGATGACCGTCAGTTTCGACGTTACACCCTCGGAGGATACAGACCACTGGTACTATGGCATTTACGACGATGCAGAGGATGCAAACTACACCGTAATTGAGGGTAGCGAGGCAAAGACCGTAGCGTTCAAGGTGGAGTACGACCGTGAGTATCAGTTTATCTTCCGCGCGGAGAACGCTATCAACGAGGGCGAGGAGAAGATCACCGACTTCTGCGTTATCTCGCCAGTAGCTGAGATTGCTATCGAGAACCTTACAGCATACACTCTCGATGCGGTAATCACAAAGAAGGAGCACTGCGTGCGCTATGTGGCAGGCATCGTGCATACATCGGCATACGACCGCAACATCTTCATCGAGCAGGCACAGGCATCGCTCAACCCCGACCCAAGCTATCCATTCGCTATCTTCAACTCGGCAACCGAGAGCCGCACATTCTCGGAGCAGGACCTCGTGCGTAACTCACGCATCGACAGCAACGAGAACGCTGGTATCATCCTCCTTCCCAAGACATCGTACACAATCGCTGTGTATGGCGAGAATAGCAACGGCAACTACACCGTTACTACTCAGGAGGTTGTAATCCCCGAGGTGGAGATTAACGGCACAACACCCATCAGCGTGGAGGTATCGAATATTGGTCTTACATCGGCTACAACTACCGTGACAACAGAGGTGGGCGTAAAGGTGCTCTCAGGTTATATCGACCCAGCACTCGCAAAGGCAGACACAGAGAACCCCTTCAACTTCGAGGGTAAGAGCGACGAGGAGATTAAGGCTTACATCGCAAGCGCAGTAAAGGGCGTGCCCGCAATCTACGCTGAGCCTATCACATACGAGCTTAGCGACATCTTCGCTATCGACACCGACTATGTGGCATACGCCGTGGCTATCAAGGATGGTAAGGTTGGCGAGGTGGCATACACCACATTCCGCACACTCCGCCCATCACTCACTGGCGTGGCAAAGATTACAGACGCAGAGATTGAGGCTCAGACATCGCACGAGACACTCACCGTGAAGCTCACCGCAGATGCTAACGCTACGAAGGTACGTCTCTATGCCGCTCCCGCATCGGATCACTCGGCATATGCCAACAACCTCGAGTATATCATGGACGCTGACGACTACCAGAACTACCGCGAGGAGTACGCCGTGGCAAATGGCGTGGCTACATGCGTTGTGGACATCTACCACCCCGCTGCTAACTACTACCTCTACGCTTCGGCAGTAGATGCTAACGGTCGCGCTGGCGAGATGGTATGCGTAGCGACACTCGCAGGCCTCGAGACAGAGTACGTTACAACAATCGAGGAGGTTATCGAGGAGGGTTCACTCAGCTATAAGGGTACGGGCGACGCTACGCTCTTGGTTGAGGTGCAGGAGGTTGTTGATGACCGCATCAGCGCCGTGCTCACAGCGACAGCCTTCAGCGCAAACGTTGACAAGGTGTGGTTCATACGCTTCAACGGCAAGATAAGCGAGGTTGAGGCACAGGTTAAGGAGGCCCTTATCGAGTACGTTGAGAAGAACAAGATCATCGGCTCGTACAAGATTGCGAAGGAGGATATCGGCGTTAAGTACATCGACGGCGGTAGCTCATGGGATCCTAAGTACGAGGCATTGCAGTCGTACGACGACCAGTGGGGCGGCGACATCATCGTGATGGTTATCCTCGACACCGACGGCAAGGTTAAGATTCACAGCTACTACGCCGCAGGCCGCGAGGTAGTGGAGTTGTAGCGTAGCAACCTTCTGAACAGCATAGAGCCTGTCTAACGATGTTAGACAGGCTCTGTGTTTTCTATTATATTTACAATTGCACTAACAATGCTATTATCTGGAACAGGATTACAACACCACCTAAGACAATTGTTACTATTTCAGGTTTAGTGGGACGCCCTACATCTTTAAACATTCTCTCACTAAAGAGTGTGATTATCATTATTACAGAGAAAACTATCGAGGCTATGAAATTCATAATTATGCCAAAATTAAAAGAGAGCATATCTACTGATGCGTCCATCTCAAATAGAGCAGGAATCGTAAATAGCGAAACGATAGTATAACTCAAAGTTCCAGATATATATGCGATAAAGCTTCTTTGACGCCTTACCTGATGCCAGATATAGAAGTAGGTAATAGCACTTAGAGCGCATCCAGATAGCACTATTATAACCTCTGTCAATAGTGTCTCGTCAACAGTAAGCGCTAATAGTCCAAAAAATATCCATGATGCAAAAGCGGCACAATTAATAATTGCTATTACAAGGAAGAGGGCTGTACCCTTTATTGCAGGAGGTATATTAGAATCATTCTGATAGTACGTCACATTCTTAACCTTAGCCGCCTCGACGGGATTTTCGACGAAATTCTCACACTCGGTCTCGAAGGTGGGTTTGTCGTCGGTTAATCCACATACCACACCACGGTGATCACGCTTGCAGTTGTTACACATCATACAGATCTGTATCTTATCTCTTAGCTCCATATTATAGGTGTTTTAGGTTAGATTTTCATACACAGGACTATACCCTACACAAAGTTAATAATTTTTTCTAAAAAATGCAATATAGCTGTAAATAGGCTAAAGATCCTTGCACTGCTTCTCTACCTCCTTAATCATCTTCTTAACATTCCGAGGGAGCGATAGCTACCGTGGGAATCTCATGTTGTCTAATTGGAGGTTGCCACGTCACTTCGTTCCTCGCAATGACGTAAACGCATCCCCCAACCTCATGGGTTACATTTTTGTAACCCGCGACAACTGCCCCTTTTATGTAAAAAAAATAGAGTCTGTCGACTGACAGACTCTAACTTTTCTGGTAGTGACATTGTCATGCTGAGCAACGCGAAGCATCCCCTCGCAGGCTATACGCTATCAACGCGGGTTGTCTCTTGTCGGCTTTGAGGAGATTCTTCACTAAAGTTCAGAATGACATAATACGACGCATGAGATTGGATTAGCACCGCAACCTAATTTGTTGTCAGAAGTCGTAAGATGTGGTGCCAAATGAAAGAGCCTCGGATGGGACATACTAAGCGTATTTCCCATTCGGGGCTCTAAGTTTGGTGCCGCAGATTGCGGTTTATCACAACAAATTTATTTGGTGGTAGAAGGCTGCAGATACAACGCTCGGCAAAAAAAATGCGGATAGGTTGTACTAAAGCGTACTACCTATTCGCATTTATTTTTGTTAGCGGCAGTAGATGTCTGCCTTATAGCGCCAAATTAAAAGCTGAAGCCCGTCTTAATCAGCGCATAGTGACGGTTCGTTGTGGGGTTGTAGGTGTAGCCCGCACTAACGGGGAAGGTCACGCTACCCACCTCAAACTCGCGACTTAGAGTAAGAGAGAGGTTAGTAACATTGAAGCCCTTGACGGGAGGGTTAACGGGGTCGTAGTCCAACCAGCGCTCGCCATCCTCAACAATCTGCTTGCCCGCAGTCCAGAAGGGACCTGTCCAGGGTGATGCACCCGCAACAACCTCGATGTCGAAGAGATCCTTGACGGGCTGGATGTATGCCACCTCGAAGTATGATGAGAAGGCGCGGCGCTTGCGTGTGCCATCCTCGTTATAGAGCCAGTCGGCAGAGTGGAGGAAGGTAGTACCCCAATGGAGGCGCAAGCGGTCGAAAAATGTATACTGGATGGTAGCGGTGAGGCTATGGTTCTTATCGTCAAGGAAGTCGTTCTGCCAGAAGTCTGCACCATTGGCACACCACACATCGTAGAGGGTGATAGAGAGGTTCTCATAGTCGAAGCCGAGGGTCATATCGAACTCCTGGTACTTGCTGATAGTCGAGAAGTTGTACCACAAATCGACATAGAAGTTACCATAACCGAGGGTCACACTGGGCTGAATAGCAGGGTCGAACATATTACCTGTATAGGGTTGGTCGTAACCACGCCATAGGTAGTTTGATGCGATGTTGGCTCCCGCCTCCCACCAGAACGACCACTCGTCGTCCTCGTCAACAGCATCGGTGGCTGTGAGCTCTGTGGTGTCGGTTACAACATCGTTTGAAGTAGGTTCCACTGCCATAGCCTGAAAGGCAATTAGTGTAGCGGCAAGGAAGAGTAAAAGCTTTCTTGTCATTGTCTTAAAAATTATGTTTAGGATTAGTAAATATCTCTATTTCTGCTGCTTGCGGGCGTGGTGGCGGCGCTTGAGCATCTTCTGCTGCTTGCGGTAGGCTAAGACCTTACGCCATACGATCCACACAACGATAACCGCAAACGACAAGATGATGAAACCCAACATCCAGGGCGAGAGGTTATCACCCTTAACACGCGACCACATCTCGAGCATATTCTCGGTCTGCTTACCGCTATCGTGCATCATAGCACAGCGGTCGATAACACTCTTATCGGGGTACATGATAGGGTCTACATAGACACACTCAGCATTCACGATATAGCCGTTGCCCATATCGAACGTGAGGGGGTTGCCCTCCTCGTCCTTGAAGAAGTAACTTAGGTCTACGCCCTCTGTCTCCAACAAAACATCGCGCTCCGCCTCGAGTGCTGCAATCTTAGCACTAAGTTTTGCCTTCTCGTCAGCATCCTCACTCTTAGCAATCTTCTCTGCAAGGGCATCAATCTCGGCGAGCATGGGGTCCATGGCGCGGAGCACCTCCTCGGTAGCAACAACGCTCACGTAGCCCGTAGCCTCCATATTACGCACGGCATTCTCGGGCTTACACATATAGTTGATGAAGTAGCGCGCAGCACGTGGGTTTTTAGCGTACTTGGGGATAACCCAGCCGTCGAACCACACAACACTACCCTCCTTGGGCACAACATAGTCGAGGCTCACGTCGACAACGGCAGCCTCCTCGATAGCCCACACAGCATCGCCACTCCACATAAGGTTTATCCACGCCTTATTCTGCGTCATCATCTCCTTACCGAAGTCGGCCTCCCAACCTGCAACAAGGCGCTTCATCTTCTTGAGGTACTCCTCAACAAGTGAAATAGAGTCGTTCGATGAGTCGAACATAAGGTCCTCGATGGTGGGAACCGTAGGCTCACCCTTATCGTAGTCGTAGAGGCCACGCTCCATAGCCGCCTCAACATTCAGTGGAAGGGTCTCATCTGCTGCCAAGATGCCAGCCTCGCGTGCCTCCAACGTCTTGGCATATACCAACATAGGAGAGTATACATCGCGGAAGGCATCCTTAACCAAAATCTTGCCCTCGAGGCGCTCGTCAAACATCAAGTTCCACGACATAGCCTCCTCAGCGGTGACATAGTCGGTGTTGAAGAGGATACCCGTTGTACCCCACATATAGCCCACCGAGTAGTCGTTGGCATTCATATCAGGCTCAGGGGTGATGATATGGTCGAACTGGCGCTTCAAGTAGGGCGACACGCAGTCGAGGTAGTTCTCAGTGCCCGTATTCTCGAGGTCGGCAAGAAAAGCCTCATTGACAATGGGTTGCAAGAGATTGTTGCGCATCATACGCTCGATGATATACTCCGACGGACAGACAACATCAAAGTCTGCCTCTCCCTTCTCAATTTTTGCGAGCATAACCTCGTTGATGTCGAAGGTCTGGTAGACAATCTCCACCTCGCAGCCTGTCTGCTCCTCGTACCACACCTCGAACTCATCCAAGAGCTCCTCGTCGATGTAATCTCCCCAGTTGTAGACCTTCAAGATCTCCTTACGCTCGGGCTCACCACACGACGTAGCAACGATGCCGAAGCATACCACAACGGCACATAGACGCATCATATAGTTGAATAGGTGTTTCATCGGCGCGAATAGTTTTTAAGCTGTTTAGCCTGCTCCTCAGCGCGCTTCGCCTGGCGGTGTGCGCGATAGTTGACAACGACCAAGAGCAACAACACCACGACCAAGATGATGGTCGAGAGGGCGCGCAACTCGGGCGTAAGACCACCCTTGCGTGCATCGGCATAGATGAACGTGGAGAGCGTCTCCAAGCCATTCGTGCCGTTGGTGAAGATGGTCACGGCGAAGTCGTCGATAGAGAGGGTGAAGGCGAGGATGAAGCCCGAAATCATGCCGGGGCGTATCTCGGGGATGATAACACGGCGCATGGCCTGCATGGGCGTAGCACCGAGGTCCAAAGCCGCCTCGTAGATGTTGGGGTTCATCTGCGTCAAGCGGGGCATGACGCTGAGCACTACATAGGGCGTACAGAAGGCGATATGTGCCAATATCACAGTGGTATAGCCCTGTGTGATGCCCATGGTTACGAAGAGCAAGAAGAGCGAGATACCCGTGATGATATCGGGGTTCAAAATCGGAATGTTGTTCACGAAGTTGATAGCACGGCGCTTACGATAGCGCAGGTCATTTATGCCGATAGCAGCGACAGTGCCCAGCAACGTAGAGACCGTAGCGGCAACAAGAGCGATAAGGAAGGTGTTCTTAATCGCGTCGATTAGGCGACCGCTCACACCACCCGAGAAGAGCGACGTATATAGCTCTGCCGAGAAGCCTGTCCAGTTACCCAAGACCCTGGAGTCGGTGAACGAGAATATTGCAATGATGATGATGGGGGCATAGAGCATCACCAGCAACAGCACAATATATGAGTTAGATAAAAACTTCTTCATGTTACAAGAGGCCGTCGTTTGCGCCATCCTCGTCCGAAGAGCCTGAGAATAGCGTGGTTAGACCAATGATTATAAGCATGATGAACGACAACGCTGCGCCATAGTGCCACATACCATTGTTGATGTTCTCCTGGATGGTGGTACCAAAGAGCTTGATGTTGTTCATGGTGAGCAACTCCGCGATGGCAAAGGTCGAGATTGTGGGCATGAAGACCATCATAACACCGCTGACAATGCCAGGCGTAGAGAGCGGGAAGATGACCTTAGTAAAGACCTGGCGAGGTGTTGCACCGAGGTCCTCAGCAGCCTCAATCAGCGAGTGGTCCATCTTCTGCAAGACGTTGTAGATGGGGTAAATCATGAATGGCAGGAAGTTATATACCATGCCAAAGATGAGCGCTCCCTCACCCAGGGGCAACGTCAAGAAGTCGAACAAGGCAACCGTAGCCAGCGTGCGCACAAGCACGTTAATCCACATCGGCAAGATGAAGAGCATGACGACAACACGTGCCGTAGAGGCCTTCATCTTCGAGAGAATGTAGGCGGCGGGATAGCCCAAGAAGATACATATAAGCGTGGTAATCAGCGCAATACCTATCGAGTAGATAAACGTATTGATAGCCTCGCGCTGGTGTACGAACTTATCGAAATTATCGAACGTGAAGCCACCATCCTCGCCCTGGAAGGCGTAGAGCATGATAAGCAACAGGGGCGCAACGACAAACACAGCCAGGAAGAGCACATAGGGCAGACTCCAGCTGCGACGGCGCGAGAAGAACTTAATTAACTTACCCATAGCGCACTACCGTTAGGCGTTCTTCGTATTGAGCGCAGTGACCTTGAGGGCCTGAGGGCGAATCTTGATACCTACCTCGTCGAGGTCCTCCCACACGTCGCGCGTATCGACATACAACACGTCGTCATCCTCCGTGCGGATGGTAATGTGGTAGCGGTCGCCCTTGTAGAGGATAAAGCGTATGGTGCCCCACGAAGTACCGTCGTCGGGGTCGTCCGTGAGCTCGACATCCGAGAAGCCGAAGGATACATCCACCGCCGAGCCATTCTCGATGCCCTCGACAGCCTCACACTCGAAGGTCTCGCCCAAAATCTCGACGTGTGTAGCGTCGATGAGCTTACCCTCGACATGGTTCTCGGTGCGCTCCTTGCGCATGACATGTATGTCGTTAGGCTTAATCATCATGCCCACCTCGGTACCTGGTTCGAAGCAGTTATAGTCCTGAATCTGAATCTCATAGCCATCGGGCGTGTCGACAAACATCTCGTAGTGCACACCCTTGAAGATGCACGAACGAACCGTGCCCTGGAACATCGCAGCCTCGGCATTGCGGATGATATATACATCCTCGGGGCGCACAACGACATCCACGGGTGTATTCTCGCCAAAGCCCTCGTCTATACACTCAAACTCCTTATCCATGAAGCGCACAACGCGGTCGCGTATCATCGTAGCATTGAGGATGTTACTCTCGCCGATGAAGTCCGCAACAAAGGCGTTACATGGCTCGTTGTATATGTCGGTTGGTGTGCCCACCTGCTGTATCACACCCTCGTTCATCACGACGATGGTATCCGAGAGCGTCAAGGCCTCCTCCTGGTCGTGCGTCACATAGACGAAGGTGATGCCCAATGTGCGGTGCATCTCCTTGAGCTCCATCTGCATATCCTTACGCATCTTGAGGTCGAGGGCCGCGAGGGGCTCGTCCAGAAGCAACACCTGAGGGCGGTTGACGATGGCACGTGCAATGGCCACGCGCTGCTGCTGGCCTCCCGAGAGCGACTGCACATCGCGGTGCTCGTAGTCGGTCATGCCCACCATCTTGAGGGCACGCTTCACGCGCTGCTCAATCTCCTTTTTGTCCACCTTCTTGAGGTTAAGACCAAAGGCGATATTGTCATAGACATTGTAATTGGGGAATAGCGCATAACGCTGGAACACGGTATTCACGGGACGCTCGTGTGGCGGGATAGTGGTCATATCCTTGCCGTCGAGGATTATTTTACCGCTCGATGCGCTATTGAAACCGGCGATAAGGCGTAGGAGCGTAGTTTTACCGCAGCCTGAGGGACCGAGTATGGTTAGGAACTCGCCCTGTTTCACCGTCAAACTAACATCGTTAAGCACCACCTTGTCGGGGAACGACTTTGTGATGTTCTGAATTTCGATGATGTGGTTCGATTTCGTCATTTCAAAAATTTAGTGTTAACAATTAATAACCATTATGTTAGCCCGTTGCAGCGTCATATTTCAGCACCCACGACACCATGTGTGGCGCCATGCTTTGGGCACGCCCCTGCGCTCGCGCGAGCTAACACCCCATCTACACAATAGTATATTGCACGCAAATATAAGAAAAAAAAGTCGAACTAAGCACCTTTTAGCACTTTTTTTTGGCGAGATATAACTTTAGTTATAGACCAAGCAGAGAGACAAGCGGCAGTAGATTGCGGTTTGTCACAACAAAATAACATTAATAACACTACCCCCACCCCTTGTGACTTTGTGACTTTGTGACTTTGTGATTTTTGGGGCGGGGAGTAGGGCGAACGAGCATCGCTACCACGACCCCATTTTTTGTCAGAAGGGGTTAGGCTTGGCCTCGACATGAAAATAGACTGGATGGGTAGTACTTGGGGTACGTCCCATTCAGGCTATTGATTGAGAGGTCGAGAATGACCACTTATCACAAGAAATAACTCTGCCCGCAGCCACGCAACTATGAGGTTATATGGCAATCGCTAAATAACCATATAACTATTAATAGTGGAGTATGTGTTGCCGTTGCTACACCGTGCTTACCACACACAATTATCACACTATATAATCATGCGTATATATAGTGATATATAGCATATTATATATACTACTTAATGTAACACTTTACACTGATATTGGTGTGGCAAGAGCCTTCTATGTGGCCACTGACACATAGAGATAAAAGAATATATCTATACACACAACCATGTAGGTTAGGATATGCGCCTAACTACGCGAGTTAGGACATAGATTTGTATCTGCTAGTACATGCGATTACTTGAGCGAAGCGAGAGAGAGGACCCTCGATGATTGCTCGTTAAGTAGTGCCCCTCACCCCTAAATCACAAAGTCACAAAGTCACAGAGTCACAGGGGGTGGGGGGGGGTGTGACAAGTGTGACTGGTAGTGGGTGTTGTCAACTTGTTAGCGGAAGTTATGAGAGGAAACGGGAGTACCACGACCGATTTCTAGTCAGAGTGGTGCTCCTTCACCACTATCACAAGAAACAAAAAAAATAGAGTCTGTCGACTGACAGACTCTAACTTTTCTGGTAGCACTTGACTACTTCTTCTTATCGTAGCGCTTTGCGTAACGGCTCATAAACTTATCCACACGACCAGCGGTGTCTACCAACTTCATCTTACCTGTATAGAATGGGTGAGATGTGTTAGAGATTTCCATCTTATACACGGGATAGGTTTCGCCGTTCACCTCGATGGTCTCCTTTGTCGAAACGGCGGACCTGCACAAAAACACGTGGTCATTCGACATATCCT
>JAEZPN010000041.1 GCA_023413645.1 Bacteroidota bacterium | reverse complement strand
CCTTGAGGAGATTGGCAAGGCTAACAACAAGGTGCGCCAGATTATCGACCTTGCTCTGTTGTCAAACGGCATGCTCAAGGGTAAGAACCTCACGGAGTTTATCCAGCGTAGCATCTCGCTTATCGAGTAGGCGCTGAGAGTGCAAAAGAGAAGGCTGACATTTCGGTGTCAGCCTTTCTTGTTGTATACAAAGAAGTTGTATAATAATGGTTAGTTTTAGGCGCGCGAAATTCGAGAAACCGCAGTTTACTTAAGCGTAAATGAGGATTTCGAGAATGAGTGCAACGCCAAAATAACCTTATTAGACGACTTCTTACTTGCCCCAGAGGTTGCGTGGGTACTCGCCCGCTGCGATAAGCTCCTCAATCTTTGCCATAAGCATAGGTTTATCCTCCTTGTAAGTCACGCCAAACCAGTCAGATGTGGTCTTAAGCACGCGCATAGTTGCTGTGCCCTCGTTGATAACCTTGTTGACCATGAGAGGGATGAAGAACTCTGCCTTGAGGTTGTCGATGTTCGCGGGGAGGAACTCCTTGAAGTATGCCTCCGAGTGGCGGAAGTAGTCGGGTGTGAAGCCGAAGAGGTTCATCGACACGGGTGTATCCTCTGCGAGGGGCTCGTCAGCGCCGCCGTCGTGGAATACGATGGTGCCATCTACGCGCTCAATCTGTGTGCGCTCGACCATGCCACGGAGGTTACCCTCCTCATCCACAGTACATACACCGCGCGATACGGTGCCATTCTCCGAGAGAGTCTTCGATACCTGATAGCCCACCATGCAGTAGCGACCCTCGCTACCTGCCAAGCCTCGGAGGTAGTCGCCGATAGTGGCGTATGCAGTGCGGCCGTAGAAGTCGTCAGCGTTGATTACTGCGAAGGGCTCGTTGATAGCCTTTGCTGCCATCATCACGGCGTGGTTTGTGCCCCATGGCTTAACGCGACCCTCTGGCAATGTGAAGCCCTCGGGGAGGTAGTCGAGCTCCTGGAATACATACTCCACCTCTATCTTGTGACCGAAGCGCTCGGCGTTGAATACCTCCTTGAAGTCTGCTTCAAAAGAGTGGCGGATTACGAATACAACCTTGCCGAAGCCAGCGCGTATTGCGTCGTATACTGAGTAGTCGATGATAGCCTCGCCATTAGGGCCTACGCCATCCATCTGCTTGAGTGAACCATAGCGCGAACCCATGCCCGCTGCCAATACCAAAAGTGTAGGTTTTACCATAGTATAGAAATGTTTTTATAATCTTTTCGTAGTACAAAGGTAAAAAAAATATCATTATATACAAAGTATCCCGCGATTTTCGTTATCTTTGCGCGATTGTGTAATTATGTATTAGGTGACACTATGAATAACGGATTTTGGAACTACCTAACCAAGAAGCGACAGATAGCAATGCGTGACCGCAATACCGAGGAGGCAGATTGGAAGATTAACATCTCGCCATTGGCTCTTGGTGCTGTGATTGTCGCAGGATTGACTGTTATTATCGCAGTGCTCATGGTGCTTATGGCATATACCTCTATGCTCGACATCTTCCCCGGCTACCGCACAAAGTCGGAGCGCATGACAGATGAGCTCACCGAGAACATCATGCGCATAGATGCTATGGAGCGCACTATGGCCGATTCGCTAAAGTATAACGAGGTGGTGACAACAATCCTTCAGGGTAGCACTCCCACGCTACACTCTACGGTTATGACCGACACCATTCGCTACGATAAGTCGACAATCATGCCTACGCGTGCCGACTCGCTCCTGCGTCGTGCCTTGGAGAGCACCGATGGCGAGTACTCACTTGCAAATACTAAACCACTACGCACCGAGGCTGCGATGTTCAGCGCGCCTATGCGTGGTAGCGTTGTGCGCTCGTTCGATGCCCCCGAGTCGAGCTACGACATGGCTATTGTGAGCCTCTCGGGTGACGACTCTGTGATGGCTGTGGAGAATGGCACGGTGCTCAGCATACAGCGTAGTGCCGAGGGTATGTCGGTAATCACCATGCAGCATGGCGAGGGCTACGTATCGGTATATAAGCAGTTGGGCGAGGTCTTGGTGCGCAAGGGGCAGCATGTCAACGCTGGCACAGTAATCGGACGCTTGCATGGCGCAGATGATAAGGAGTCGGATGCTTTAGAGTTGGCATTCGAGTTATGGAGAGATGGTACCGCCGTAGACCCCGAGCGATATATACTATTCTAAAGCGTAACTTACTGATGCCCACCATGGAGAGACTAAGCATATTAGGTTCAACAGGCTCGATAGGAGTCCAGACACTTGATATTGTGCGCCGCAACCCCGAGCGTTTCAGTGTCACCTCTCTTGTTGCCCATAGCCGCTGGCAGGAGCTTGCAGCCCAGGCGCGTGAGTTAGGTGTCGAGAGGGTCGTTATTGGCGACGAGCGACACTACTCAGCACTTAAGGCAGCACTCGCAGATACCTCAATTGAGGTTTTGGCGGGTGGCGAGGCTATCGTTGAGGTGGCACGCGACAGTAGGTGCGACACCGTGGTCAATGCCCTTGTAGGCTACTCGGGCCTCCACCCCACATATGCTGCTATCGAGGCGGGTAAGCGCATTGCACTTGCAAACAAGGAGACCTTGGTTGTGGGTGGCGACGTAATCATGTCTGCAGCACGTAGTCGTGGCGTGGATATTCTGCCCATCGACTCGGAGCACTCGGCAATCATGCAGTGCTTGGAGGGTGAGAAGCGTGCGAGCGTGCGTAATCTCATCATCACGTGCAGTGGTGGTGCCTTGCGTGACCTACCAATCGAGGAACTTAAGGGTGTTACCGCAGAGCGTGCCTTGCAGCATCCGCAGTGGAGCATGGGCGCGAAGATTACTATCGACTCGGCTACGCTTGTGAATAAGGGCTTCGAGGTTATCGAGGCACGTTGGTTGTTCGATGTGGAGCCCTCGAAAATCAAGGTCGTTATCCACCCGCAGAGTATCGTTCACTCAATGGTGGAGTTTACCGATGGCTCGGTTAAGGCACAGCTCGGCTCGGCAGATATGCACACGCCGATTAGCTACGCGCTCTTGTATCCCGACCGTGCGAGTGAGCCCATGGAGCAGTTTTCGATTTTGGACTACCCAACATTGACCTTCGCAGCACCCGATAGGGTGAAGTACCCAGCCCTCGATATTGCGTACGAGTGTTTGGAGCGTGGTGGCACGGCAGCCTGCGTTATGAATGGCTCGAATGAGGTCGCTGTGGCGGCATTCCTTAAGGGTAAGTGTGGCTACCTCGACATCGTGGGTGCTATACGCTACGCCCTGGACAACGCAACCTTTGTTGCAAAGCCCACATTGGAGGACTACACCGCCTCGAACCACGAGTCGCGAATGTTGGCCGAGCGCTTCTTGAATCTCCGTTAGTGTGCAGTTATGAAAGAAAGATAATAGATTAATTATATGAGTTCAGTTTTGATTCAGGCATTGCAGTTTGTACTTGCATTGTCGTTGTTGGTGACGATCCACGAGATGGGTCACTTTTTGGCGGCGCGTATGTTCGGCATACGTGTCGATAAGTTCTACCTCTTCTTCAACCCTTGGTTCTCGCTCTACAAGCGTAAGATAGGCAATGTGGAGTTCGGTATCGGTTGGTTGCCCTTGGGTGGTTACGTATCTATCTACGACAGCCGCGAGAAGCTCTTTAACGAGGAGAACGCACTTAAGGATAAACTCAAGGATGTGAAGATGCAGCTCCGCAAGGCTAAGCGCCGTGGTAATGAGGCTGCTGTTGCGGAGTTTAACGACGCCATTGCCACCATCGAGGCAAGCATCGAGCGTGTTAGAGAGGAGCAGCGTACGCTCGTTCCCGAGCCCGATGAGTTGCGCGCAAAGCCAGCATGGAAGCGCCTTATCGTAATGGTTGCGGGTGTCTTTATGAACCTCGTGGCCGCGATGGTTATCTATGCCGGTATCCTCTTTGTATGGGGTGAGGACTACCTCCGTAACGATAATGTGGTGCATGGCTACACCTTCAGTGAGCCCGCTAAGGAACTCGGTTTCGAGGACCGCGACCGCATCATAAGCATTGACGGTGAGAAGATAGGCAATGCCGAGGAGATTGGCATGAAGCTCCTTTTGTCGGAGGCTGACCGCAACGTTACGGTATTGCGTAACCGCGATACAGTGACATTTGCTATCCCCATGGATAAGCTTATCGCCATGCGTGAGGCACGCGAGTTTGCGGGTATGTACACACC
>JAEZPN010000040.1 GCA_023413645.1 Bacteroidota bacterium | reverse complement strand
TCCACAAGATTCCCGACTCGCCATTCTTCTCACCTGAGTTAGAGAAGATTATCGAGTTCCGCGATACACTTACCAAGCGTGGCATACAGACCACCCTGCGCGCATCGCGTGGCGAGGACATTGAGGCTGCATGCGGACTACTATCAACTGCAGAGAAGAAGTAACCAAAGATGAAACGACTGCTACTCATACTTATAGCGACACTCCTTTGTTTCAACGCCAATGCCAAGAAGCACCACGCTGTTGCTGTGACATCTCCCGACCAATCATACTACATCATGTTAGATTGGAGAGATGGCACGCTTAAGTGGTGCGCAGCATCATACAACGGCCCATACGATGCTCCTTTTGTATGGGTTTACCCTTCGCGCCTTAAGATGGAGACCTCGGTAGGCAATTGGGGCGAGAATGTAAGCAAGGGAAGGATAAAGAGGTCGAGCCACAGGGAGTACAACGCTGCCGTGGTCAACTTTGGCGACTATAGCGTGGAGCTTCGAGCATATAACGATGGCGTCGCCTACCGCTTTATCTCTAATGTTGATGACAACTACACTGTCATAGATGAGTTGGCCGAGTTCGCCTTCCACGAGGAGTATGATGCGTGGATACCTTATGTAAATTTTAAGCCAGACGCTACCCCCGACTACGCCACACAGTTCTACACCTCGTTTGAGAATACCTACGACTATGTGACACTCAAGGATATAGATTGGCGCAGACTCATCTTCACCCCCGCAGTTGTCGAGAGCAACTACCTAAATGTCTGCATCGTAGAGTCGAACGTCGAGGACTACCCAGGCATGTTCCTCTCGAATCGCAACCAGGATGGCACGTTAGACACCGAGTTTGCCACCGTGCCCGATGTAGTGGAGCAGGGCGACTACAACATGTTGCAGGGTGTGGTAAAATCTCGCAAGCCCTATATCGCCGAGTGCTCGGGTAAGCGTACATTCCCTTGGCGTGGCGTTGTCATGGGCGGAGCTACCGACTTGGCTAATAGTCGCTTAGTGTGGAATTTGGCCGATGAGTGCCGTATCGAGGATACCTCGTGGATTAAGCCTGGCAAGGTAGCTTGGGAGTGGTGGAACGACTGGGGTTTGGAGGGCGTAGACTTCAAAGCGGGCATCAACAACGACACATACAAATACTATATAGACTTTGCCTCGCGCTACGGCATCGAGTACGTAATCTTGGATGAGGGCTGGAGCGTCAAGGGCGAGGCAGACCTAATGAAGGTAGTGCCCGAGATCGACATCAAGGAGTTGGTTGACTATGGCAAGGAGCGTGGCGTGGGCATCATCCTTTGGGCAGGCTACTGGGCTATGCAACGCGATATAGAGGGACTTTGTAAACACTACTCTGAGCTTGGTGTTAAGGGTTGGAAGGTTGACTTCCTCGACCGCGACGACCAGGAGATGGTGGAGTTTGTCTACGACCTTGCCGAGATAGCGGCTAAATACCATATGCTCGTTGATTATCACGGTGTTTACAAGCCTACGGGACTCAATAGAACCTACCATAACGCTATCAATTTTGAGGGCGTTCATGGCCTTGAGACGATGAAGTGGCTCGGTGCGGAGCACGACCAGATAACCTACGATGTGACCATCCCCTTTATCCGTGCAGTGGCAGGACCTATGGACTACACCCCTGGTGCTATGCGCAACGCACCACGTGAAAAGTACGAACCAAACTACTCACGCCCAATGAGTCAGGGTACAAGGTGTCATCAGCTGGCGATGTATGTGGTTTACGACCAGCCTCTTGCCATGCTCTGCGACTCCCCAACGAACTACGAGCGTGAGCCCGAGTTCACCAAGTTCCTCGCCTCAATACCAACGACATGGGAGCGGAAGGCTTGCACAGATGGTCAGATTGGCGAGTATATCGTAACATACGCACGCGCCAATTTCTACACACAATACATTGCAGGTCTCAATGGCAACACCCCACGCACATATGAGGTAAAACTTCCAATAATTCTCGATTACATAATAGATGAGGTGGAGATATTTATGGATGGACCTGACGCCGCAACGGATGGCAGCGACTATCAGCATATAGTGCTCACTGGCAAAGAGTATTACAAACTATATGGTAGAGATAATCCTCATAAAATAGATATGGCCGCTGGTGGTGGCTTCCTTATTAAAATTACTGGACACAGCGTCTTTGCAGATATTCCAAAATTTAAGTAACAGATGAGAATTAGACTTACGATTATAGCACTCCTCACCCTCTGCACCACACTCTCGGCACAAGAGAGGGTGGATTACACCGAGTGGGTAGACCCCTTTATCGGCACTGCCGACTACTCGGCTACGCACCCTGGCGCTGTTGTGCCCCACGGTATGATGGCGGCTGTGCCGTTTAATGTTACTGGCTCGGAGCTTAACCGCTTCGACAAGGATAACCGCTGGTGGAGTACGCCATACGACATCCGCAACAAGTATAGCGTGGGCTTTGCGCATGGTGCGTTAAGTGGCGTGGGATGTCCCGAGTTGGGCGCTATAATCACCATGGCGACAACGGGCACAGCCGAGGCAGACCGCACAAAGCGTGGCTCGACATATAGCAACGAGGTGGCAACGCCTGGCTACTACGCCACAACCTTCGACCAGTTCGCCATTCGTGCTGAGGCAACAGCTACGGAGCGTGCTTCGGTCGAGCGCTACACCTTCACCGAGGGTGGCGAGGCTAACATTATCGTCGACCTTGGCACAGCACTCTCAAATGAGTCGGGAGCAATGCTTCGCCGCGTGAGCAACACCGAAATCGAGGGTATGCGCCTACTTGGCACCTTCTGCTACACCAACCAAGCCGTATTCCCCATATATTTTGTTGTGCGCATCTCGTACCCCGCCGAGGATATAAACTATTGGAAGCTACAGCCCGAGATGACGGGCATCGAGGCGGCATGGTCGGGCGATAGTGGCGAGTATAAACTATATAAAAACTACGCGCGCGAGATAATGGGCGACGACATAGGCGCTATCTTCAAACTCGGCAATGTCGAGCCGGGTACCGAGGTGGTGGTTAAGGTCGGCATATCGTATGTCTCGATAGAGAATGCACGCAAAAATCTCGACGCCGAGGTTGGCACACGCGACTTCGACAGCGTGCGCGAGGCAGCCAAGGCAAAGTGGAACGAGGCTCTCGGTCGCATACGCGTAGAGGGAGGCACGGAGGATGACCGCACCATCTTCTACACCGCGCTCTACCACTCGTTGCTCCATCCCAACATCGTGAGCGATGTAAATGGCGAATACCCTGCAATGGAGTCGGGCGCTACGGGTTTAGCTGTGGGCTATGACCGCTATACAGTATTCTCATTGTGGGATACCTACCGCAATGTGCATCAGTTACTTACTCTTGCATATCCCGAGGCACAGACCGACATGATACGCTCTATGATTGGCATGAGCCAGGAGTGGTGCTGGTTGCCACGCTGGGAGCTCTACGGTCGCGAGACATTCACTATGGAGGGCGACCCCGCAATCCCTGTAATCGTGGATAGCTACCTCAAGGGCCTGCGCGACTTCGACATCAACGCCGCATACGAGGCTATGAAGCGCTCAGCAACGACAGAGGGTAAGCACAACGCTATACGCCCCGACATCGACCCATATATCGAGCGTGGCTACATCCCCGTGGGACTCTTTGCACAGGATATGTCGGGCGATAACTCCGTATCGCACGCTTTGGAGTACTACGTGGCAGATAATGCCCTTGCCACCTTTGCCCACGAGATGGGCGACGAGGAGTTTGCCAAGGAGATGGAGCGTAGAGCAGCGGGCTGGCGCAACTACTACTCTAAGACTGACGGTGCAATGCGCCCCATTGGCGAGGATGGCAACTACATCGGCGAGTTCGACCCCGCAGCGGGTGCAAACTTCTCAAATACCATAGGTTTCCACGAGGGTAGCTCATGGAACTACACCTTCTTCGTGCCCCACGACATCGAGGGTCTAATAAGGGCTATGGGTGGCACGAAGCGATTCGTTGAGAAGTTGCAGTGGGTATTCGACAATGGTCACTACGACCCCACCAACGAGCCCGACATCGCCTACCCCTACCTATTTAGCCGCGTTAAGGGCGAGGAGTGGCGCACACAGCACATAGTCAAGGAGTTACTCAACGCAAACTATACCACAACGCCCGATGGTCTGCCTGGCAACGACGACACAGGCACGATGTCCACATGGGCAGTATTCTCTATGCTCGGCATCTACCCCGACTGCCCAGGTGAGCCCTACTACACCATCACCACACCCCGCTTCGAGCGTGCCGAGATCGACACCCAGCACGGCACAATAGTGATAACCACCGAGGGCAAGGGCGACTATATCAAGGATATACGACTTGGCGGCAAGTGTTCGGACTACCGCATATCACACGCCGACCTCGTAAAGGCAAAGGAGTTGAAACTAAAATTAAAAACCAAATAGCATGAAGACAACAAAACTACTCACTGCGCTCTTGGCGCTTGCGGCTCTCGTTGGCTGCGCGACAGAGGCTCCCAATGCCACAGACTATGCGGCAAAGGTAAACCCAAAGATTGGCTCTGGAGGCCATGGTCACGTATTCGTAGGTGCCAACGTGCCCTTCGGCATGACACAGGTAGGCCCTACAAGCATCACCCAGGAGTGGGACTGGTGCTCGGGCTACCACGACTCTGAGAATAGCGTAATCGGCTTCTCGCACACCCACCTCTCAGGTACGGGCTGTGGCGACTTGTTCGACGTTACGCTCATGCCCGTTATGGGCGAGGTGGAGTATGGTCGTGGCCGTCTTGGCGACTACTCTACAGGCTTCTGGAGCGAGGCAGACCGCACACAGGAGGTCGTAGAGCCAGGCTACTACTCTGTACCCCTCACACGCTACGACATCCTCGCGGAGATGACCGCAACGGAGCGTGGTGGCTTGCACCGCTACACCTTCCCCGAGGGTGAGGATGCCTCTATCATCCTCGACCTTGTACACGGTGGCTGCTTCGACCGTCCCGAGGATCTCTTCGCTGAGGCCGTTAGCGACACTAAGGTTGTTGGTCGCCGCCACAGCTGGGGCTGGTCAAACAACCAGAAGGTATACTTCGTCATCGAGTTCTCGAAGCCCTTCACCGCATTCGAGCCTATTGGCGACTACGGTTTCTACTACCGCATACACTTCGACACAACAGCCGGCGAGCAGATTGGCGTTAAGGTAGCCCTTTCATCAACAAGCCCCGAGGGTGCCGAGCTCAACTTCGAGAAGGAGCTTCGCAACACCAACTTCGACGCAGCACGTAAGGCGGCATACAGCAAGTGGAATAAGGAGATCTCGAAGATTCGCATCGAGGGTGCATCAGCAGTTCAGGAGGAGATATTCTATACTGCAATGTATCACATGTACGTTGCGCCATCGTTGTTCTCTGACGTAGACCGCACATATCGTGGTGCCGACAATGTTGTACACCCCGACCCAGGTCATGACACCTATACAACATTCTCATTGTGGGATACTTACCGCACTAAGCTCCCTCTAATGACTATCACTCATCCCGAGCTTATGGACGATGTTACAAACACCATGATTAACATCTGCGAGGAGCAGGGTTTCCTTCCAATCTGGCACTTGTGGGGTTGGGACAATGGCTGTATGGTGGGCTCACCAGGCATCATAGCCGTATCGGATGCCGTAGCTAAGGACATCGAGGGCATCGACCACGAGCGCGCATGGCAGGCTATCTACACCTCTGCAATGCAGGATATGCGTGGTGGTAAGTACCGCAAGGAGTATGGTTACATGCCCAACGACCTCCAGGGAGAGTCTATAGCACACGATATGGAGTTTGCTATCGCCGATGCCGCAGCTGCTACCGTAGCCGAGAAACTCGGCAAGAAGGAGGAGGCTGCATACCTCACTAATCGTAGCCACTCTTGGACCAACTACTACGACCCCGAGACAGGTTTCATCCGCGGTAGATCATCTACAGGCGAGTGGCGCGAGGACTTTAACCCTTACAACGCATCGCGCATTGCGAACGAGTACTGCGAGGGTAACGCATGGCAGTACCTCTGGCTCGTACCCCACGATCTCGATATGTTGGAGTACTTCATGGGTGGTCGCGAGACTACTATCGCACGCCTCGACGAGCTCTTCACTACAGACTCTAAGATGGAGGGTGAGGATGTGACTCCCGATATCTCAGGTCTTATTGGTCAGTATGTTCACGGCAACGAGCCCAGCCACCATATCATCTACTTCTATACAATGTTGGGTGAGCCATGGAAGGCTGCCGACCGCCTCTACGAGGTTATGGACACTATGTACTCTAACCAACCCGACGGTCTCTCAGGTAACGAGGATGTGGGTCAGATGTCGGCATGGTACATTATGACAACTCTCGGTTTCTACCCCGTGGAGCCCGCATCTAAGCAGTATGTATTGGGTGTACCTATGGTTGACGCTGCGGAGGTTGATGTCGAGGGTGGCATCTTCCGTGTTGAGCGTGTGGGCTATAGCGAGGAGAACCGCTATGTTCAGAGCGTAGAACTCAACGGCAAGGCTCTCGACCGCTACTACATCACCCACGAGGAGATTGTAGCAGGTGGCACGCTTAAGTTCCACATGGGCGCTAACAAGAGCGTTTGGTACTAATTGACAGGGCCCGCAAATGGCTTAAACTCAACTATTTGCGGGTTTACCGTTAAAATAACCGTCAAAAATTGCTCGATTTGGGCGAAAGTTTGTACATTTGCCCCAAATTTACACGGAAATTTTAACATTAGTTTATAAACTATTAGCCTTATTTTTTACAAATTCTGAATTGATATGGGTGTAAAAATCTCTTCTCGTTCGATTCTTGTAGGCATCAAGGAGTATCTTTTGATGACCTTTGGTATGTTCTGCTACGCCTTCGGCTGGCAGATGTGCGTACTTCCCGCTGGTGGTATGGGTGGTGGTGCCGCAGGTTTGGCTACACTTATCAACGCCATTCTCCCTGTTTCACTCTCTGAGGGCTTCTTCACCATTGGTAACTTGATTTTCATCATCAACTGTATCCTTCTTATCCTCGGTGTTATCATCGTAGGTTGGAAGTTCGGCATCAAGACACTCTATTGTATCTTGATGATGTCTGTGATGTTTAACATCGTGAGCTTGCTTCCTGATGACACTATGGTTAAGATTGTTGAGGGTGTTGACTCATGGCGTATTCTTTTGGTTGCTATGGGTGCTGCATCATGTGGTCTAGGTATTGCAGTATCGTTCATGCAGGGCGGTTCAACAGGTGGTACAGATATCGTTGCAATGATTATCAACAAGTTCCGCACCGTAAGCTATGGTAGAGTATTGTTTATGACCGACTGTGGTATCCTTATCGGTTCACTCTTCCTCTCTACAAGCGTATCAATGGTACCAACAGAGAAGTGGTTTGACGACAATGGTTGGAACAAAGATGGTACCAAGAGGACTACATTGGTTGCCGATGCAGATACAGAAATCGCTGACGATGCGGTAGAGTTTGATGAGATTGCTACAACTACAACAGATGCTGTTGTTATCGCAGATGTAACAACCACTACAAACGATGCAAGTGAGTTAGAGTCTGTTATGACTGAAGATGTAGTAGCTCCTGCTGATCCTAATAATGCACAGCTTCACCCAGGAAAGGGTGATGGCCCAATTTGGAAGATCACTATTCCACCACTTACAGCAGACGCATTTGCTCGTATGATTTATGGTTTCATGATGATTGTAGTTATCGGCTATACTGTTGATTTGGTACAGTCTGGTAACCAGCAGTCTAACCAGATTATGATCTTCTGTAAGGACTACGAGGGTATGGCTGAGATGATTAACACCAGGGCTAACCGCGGTGCTACACTTATCGACGCTATGGGCTGGTACTCGAAGACCCCTTCAAAGGCTGTTATGGTTGTTTGCCGCAAGCGCGATACCTCAACAATCTTGAAGTTCGTGCGCGAGCAGGATCCTAACGCATTTATCACCGTAGGCTCTGTAATGGGCGTATACGGCCAGGGTTTCGACGCCTTGAATAAGCTCTAGTAGAGCACTATATTAATATCTAAAAACGCTGCTGCCATGCTTTACGCACAGGTAGTTCTCCCGCTGGCACAACCAATGTACACCTTCTCGGTGGATAAAGCGTTGGGTGTGGGCGTGGGTGACGCCGTAGTCGTACAGTTTGGCAGCAGTCGTTATTATACGGGCATCGTGTGGAGCCTAACGCCCCAGAAGCCCGACTATCCACGCATAAAGCCTATACTAAAGAGGCTATACTCCACACCCCTTGTAACGCCTGAGGCACAGCGCCTTTGGGAGTGGATTGCGGAGTACTACATGTGCACCATAGGCGAGGTAATGCGCGTTGCTCTCCCCGCACTTGCCAAGCCATCGGCTACAACGCTCACTGAGCTCGACGAGCGTAGCATAGAGTCCCCCACCGAGACATTTATTGCTCTGGCAGCGGAGCTACGCACCGAGGAAAACCTTGCCGCCTACGTAAATAAGCACTCGCGCAAGGCACCTCGCCGCACCGAGACCATGGACCGCATTGCAGCACTCGCCATAGAGCGCAAGAGCGTGGATGGCTTCGTGCCCCGCCGCCTTGTGGATGCCGAGAGTGTGCATATTGCCGACCTCAAACGCCGAGGTCTCATCGAGCTACGCGAAGCACCCATCGAGGCGACGCACGACAAAAACGACTTCCTCCTTCCCACACTCTCCGAGGCACAGCAACGTGCCCTCGAGGCCATAGACCGTGGCCATAAATCTGGAAAGGTTGCACTCCTACATGGTGTTACGGGCTCGGGAAAGACCGAGATATACGTACACCTAATCGCTCGCACCCTCGCCGAAGGTCGCGATGCTCTTGTCCTTGTCCCCGAGATTGTCATAACCTCGCAACTTGTCGAGCGCCTAGAGCGCATCTTCGAAGGTCGCACTACGACATACCACTCTCGCCTCACACCCCTACGTCGTGGCGAGACATTCCTACGCCTTGCATCTTCTACGGGTGGAGAACTTATCGTGGGCGTACGCTCGGCAATATTCCTGCCGATGAAGCGCCCAGGTCTTATCGTGGTGGACGAGGAGCACGACGCCAACTACAAGCAGACAGATCCCACACCACGCTACAACGCCCGCGACATGGCCGTTGTGATGAGTCGTGTATATGGCGCAAAGGTGGTCTTGGGTAGCGCTACGCCTTCGCTGGAGAGCCTATATAACGCCACTACGGGCAAGTATGCCTACGTCGAACTTACGGAGCGCTGGGGCGAGGCTGTACTCCCCGAGGTTATCATCTCAGATACCATACGCGCCGTGAAGCGCAACGAGCGCAAGACACATTTCAACCTTGAGTTGTTGCAGAATATAAACCGTTCACTGAGTGCGGGCGAGCAGGCCATTCTCTTCCAGAATCGCCGTGGCTACGCACCCTATATACAATGTCGCACATGTGGTTACTCGCCACGCTGCCCCCACTGCAACGTGACACTTACACGCCATAAGGCAAGCGACCGCATGGAGTGCCACTACTGCGGTTATAACATGCCCGCACCCAAGATGTGTCCCAACTGCGAGGTTCAAGATATGGCACTCATGGGCTTCGGCACAGAGAAGGTTGCTGAGGAGATTTCGCGCCTTATGCCCGAGGCACGCATAGAGCGCCTCGATGGCGACACCTCGACCTCGGAGCGAGCATTTAAGCGCATCGTAACACGCTTCGATAGCGGTGAGGCCGACATCCTCGTAGGCACACAGATACTCACCAAGGGCTTCGACTTTGGCGGCGTCACCACCGTGGGCATACTCAATGCGGACAATTTGTTGACCATGCCCGACTTTAGAG
>JAEZPN010000037.1 GCA_023413645.1 Bacteroidota bacterium | reverse complement strand
AAATTGTACTAAGAAACTAATAAAATAAAAACTAATTAAGACTATGACAAAGGCAGATATCGTAAATCAGATTGCTAAGTCAACAGGCGTTGAGAAGATCCAGGTTCAGGCTATCGTTGAGGCATTTATGGAGAGCGTTAAGGGCGCAATGATCAAGGGTGAGAATGTATATCTCCGTGGTTTTGGTAGCTTCATCATCAAGAAGCGCGCTACAAAGGTTGCTCGTAACATCTCTAAGAACACAACAATCACTATTCCCGAGCACAATATTCCTGCTTTCAAGCCCGCTAAGAGCTTCGCAGGTGAGGTTAAGTAGTTTTTACAAACCATTTAATATTATACAATTATGCCAAACGGAAAGAAGCACAAGCGTCATAAGATGGCTACGCACAAGCGTAAGAAGCGTCTTCGCAAGAATCGTCACAAGAAGAAGTAATTTTTCTTACTAGGACATAGATGGAGCTAAGGCAAGTCCTTAGCTTCACCTATTTACACAGGATTACATTGTAGCATTATGAACAGAGAACTAATTATCAATGTAACTCCAACCGAAGTCTCGATAGCACTATGTGAAGACAAGGTGCTCGTCGAGCTTAACAAAGAGCAGTGTCAGACGGGATTCTCGGTAGGCGACATCTACCTCGGTCGCGTACGCAAGATTATGCCCGGCCTGAACGCAGCATTCGTAAACATAGGTCACGAGAAGGATGCCTTCATCCACTACCTCGACTTGGGTACCAACTATCGCTCTCTAGAACGTATCGTACACAGCAGCCAGAATGGCCGCCGACAGATAAGAGTTGAGGGCATGAAGATTGAGCCTACGCTTGAGAAGGAGGGTCGCATTGGAGACCACCTCAAGCCTGGCGACTTAGTCATGGTGCAGATTGCTAAGGAGGCAATCTCGACAAAGGGCCCACGTCTCACGGCAGACATATCGCTCGCCGGACGCAATGTGGTGTTAGTGCCATTCTCGAATAAGGTGTTTGTATCGAATAAGATACGCTCGAACGCTGCAAAGAAACGACTTCGCAAGGTTGCACAGGAGGTGCTACCACAAAACTTCGGTGTCATCATCCGCACGGCAGCTGCCGATGCCGAGGACATCGACATCATGCAAGACATACTCTCTCTTGTCGAGAGATGGAATAAGACTCTTGCCACAATGCGCAAGAGCGAGGCTCCCGCTCGCCTGATGAGCGAAATGAGCCGTGTAAATACAATTATTCGCGACTCGCTCAACGACACATTCTCACAGATTACGGTCGACGACGAGACGATGTACAACGAGATTAAGAGCTACGTTCACGCCATCAAGCCCGACATGGAGCACAAGGTGAAGCTCTACACAGGCAAGGTGCCTATCTTCGATAACTTCGATGTCGCGAAACAGATTAAGTCGTTATTTGCAAAGTATGTATCGCTCCGCCGTGGAGCATACCTCATTGTCGAGCACACGGAGGCTATGCACGTCATCGACGTGAACTCCGGTAACCGCACAAAGGCCGAGGACGACCAGGAGCAGACAGCCTTGGAGGTAAACCTTGCAGCAGCAAAGGAGATTGCACGCCAGCTCCGCCTACGAGATATGGGTGGTATTGTCATCATCGACTTTATCGACCTTCGCAAGGCACCCAGCCGCCAGACTCTCTACGAGGAGATGCAGAAGTTGATGGCGACAGACAAGGCTAAGCACACCATCTTGCCATTGACCAAGTTTGGTCTAATGCAGATTACACGCCAGCGTGTACGCCCCATCGCTATGGAGGAGACATCCGATGTGTGTCCCACATGTCATGGCACAGGCAAGGTAGGTCCTACAATGCATCTCGAGAAGAGTATCGAGGAGCAGATTCAGCTCCTTAGTGAGAAGGGTTGTCGCTTTGTAAACCTTAAGGTAAGCCCCTATGTTGAATCGTATCTGCGCAAAGGATTGTTTTCGCTCCGCATGCGTTGGATGTTAAAGTACAAGATGCGCATCAAGATCTCTACCGAGCAGAGTGTCGGTATGATTGATGTAGCATACCTCGACAAAGAGGGTAAATCGCTTCTAATGTAACTAACACGAGTTTAAGCTTTAGGAAGCGTGGATTATTTGAAAGGCCTCGTTCGCAACTCCAAACAGGCGAATGAGCTACAAAAATGTTTGGAAAAATTAGGCTCTACCGTCCATCTCGAGCAGATGGTCGGCGGAGCCTATTCGCTTTATGCTGCGGGTACTGTCGAGCGCATGGGGGGCATACATATCTTCCTAACTGAGGACCGCGACAGTGCAGCATACCTCGTCAACGACCTCTACGAACTCCTTGGCGAAGAGCGTGTTGAGTTCTTCTCATCGGGTTATAAGCGCTCTGCAGCCTATGGCAGCGAGGATGCTCAGGGCGTGGTGCGCCGCACCTCGGCACTCAATGCTATCACCAACTTCAAGGAGGGTTTCCTAGCCGTATGTACCTACCCCGAAGCTCTTGCCGAGAGCGTTGCAGAGCGTGTTGAGCTGGCAGAGTTGTCCCTACACCTTAAGGTGGGTGACAAGATGGAGCAGAGCACGCTAGTCAACTGGCTTATAGAGCATGGCTTCGAGCGCGTTGACTTTGTCTACGAGCCTGGTCAGTATTCTGTGCGCGGAGGTATCGTCGACATCTTCTCGTACGTGGAGTCTAAACCCTACCGTATCGACTTCTTTGGCGACGAGATCGACTCATTGCGCCGCTTCGACATCTCGAGTCAGCTATCGCACGAGAGACCCGAGAGCGTAGAGATTGTGGCAAACACCATGCGCGATGGCGAGAGTGCAAACCGCGTGTCGTTGGCACGCTTTGCTGCGGGTGCTACATGGTGGATTTCAGATGGAGACTTTGCGCTACGCAAGGTTGCCGAGGTGCGCAAGAAGGTATTGGAGCAGGCCGAGAGTGAGGAGGAGGCACGCTCGTTGGCAAGCCGTGTGACCTCACGTCAGGTACTCCTCAAGGATTGGGAGGAGTCGAGTATCGTTGTGTGGAGAGATAACATCCGCGAGCGCCGTGCTACGCACACCATCACCTTCAACACTACGCCACAGCCCGCCTTCAACCGCAACTTCGAGATGTTGGCCGACGACATCCGCTGGAATGGCGAGCGTGGCTACACAACATCTATCCTCTCGCACAACAAGGCGCAGATGGAGCGTCTAAACAACATCTTCCACCAGATTGGCCGCAACGAGGTATCGTTCCGTGCCGAGGATATAGTGCTCCACGAGGGCTTCATTGATAACGACCTTAAGGTCTGTGTATATACAGACCACAACATATTTGACCGCTACCAGCGCTACCGCCTGCGCGACGAGATTAAGCGCGACGAGCAGATGACCGTAGCGGAGCTTAACGCCCTAAAGGTGGGCGACTACGTCGTGCATATAGACCATGGTGTAGGTCGCTTCGGAGGTCTTGTTAAACTCAACGAAAATGGCCACACCAAGGAGGCTATAAAGCTGATATACAAGGATAACGACATCCTCTTTGTGAATGTCCACGCCCTACACCGCATCTCGCGCTACAAGAGTGGCGAGGGTGAACCACCGAAGATATACAAGCTCGGAAATGGCGCATGGCAGAAGCTCAAAGCAACGACCAAGAAGGCCGTAAAGGATATTTCGCGCGAGCTTATCGCCCTCTACGCCAAACGTAAGGCATCGAAGGGCTTTGCATTCTCCGAGGATGGCTACCTACAGCAGGAGCTCGAGGCATCATTCAAGTGGGAGGATACACCCGACCAGCAGACTGCCATTGCCGCGGTTAAGCGCGACATGGAGTCGGACCAGCCTATGGATAGATTGGTCTGCGGCGATGTAGGCTTTGGTAAGACCGAGGTGGCTATACGTGCAGCCTTCAAGGCGGCATGCGATGGCAAGCAGACGGCAGTTCTTGTGCCCACAACAATCCTCGCTCTGCAACACTACCGCTCCTTCTCGGAGCGCCTTCGCGACCTACCTGTAACGGTGGAGTACATCAACCGCACGAAGTCCACGAAGGAGGCTAACCGCATTGCTCAGGAGCTTAAGTCGGGAAAGATAGACATTCTTATCGGTACGCACAAGATGCTCTCGAAGCAGATAGAGTTCCACGACCTGGGTCTCTTGGTTATCGACGAGGAGCAGAAGTTTGGCGTGGCAGCAAAGGAGAAACTCACGCAGCTCTCTGTCGCTGTTGACACCCTAACACTTACCGCGACGCCCATTCCGCGAACGCTCCAATTTTCGCTTATGGGTTCGCGCGACCTTTCAGTCATATCTACCCCACCACCCAACCGTCAACCTATTGTCACAGAGTCGCATATCTTTAGCGAGGAGGTGATACAGGATGCTATCGAGGAGGAGTTGGCACGTGGTGGTCAGGTTTACTTCGTGCATAACAAGGTCGATGACTTGTCGCGTATCGCGGACATGATTACACGACTCTGCCCCAAGGCGCGTGTGGGCGTGGGCCACGGTCGCATGAAGGCCGAGGAGTTAGAGAAGCTCATCATGAACTTCATCTATGGCGAGTTCGACGTGCTTGTAGCGACGACAATCATCGAGAACGGCATCGACATCGGCAATGCTAACACCATCATTATCAACGATGCGCACCACTTTGGACTAAGCGACCTCCACCAGCTGCGTGGCCGCGTGGGACGTAGCGACCGCAAGGGTTTTTGCTACTTGCTCTCGCCGCCTGACGAACTTATCGGGGGTGATGCACGCCGCCGTCTGCGCGCTATCGAGGAGTTCTCGGACCTCGGTTCGGGCTTCAATATCGCGATGCAGGACCTCGACATTCGCGGTGCGGGCAACCTATTGGGTGCTGAGCAGAGTGGCTTTATTGCCGACGTGGGCATCGAGACATACCAAAAGATTTTGCAGCAGGCAATCTCGGAGCTGCGCGCCGAGGGTCTCGACACTTCGGGTTTGAGCGAGGCCGAGAACGATGCTATGAAGGATATATCGTTTGTTGATGACGCCACTATCGACATCGACGTGGACGCTTCAATCCCTGATAGTTACGTGCGCTCACAGAGCGAGAAGCTGCGTCTCTACCGCGAGATTGACGCCATGCGCACCGACGAGCAGTTCGAGGCATTTGCGGCGCGCCTACTCGACCGCTTCGGAGCTATTCCGCAGTCCGTGCGCGAGCTTATCGACGTCGTGAAGCTACGCCGCGAGGCTATAAACCTCGGTATGGAGCATGTAAAGGTAAAGAACGGCCTACTCATCGTGCGCTTCGTGGGTGACAACAACTCGCCATTCTTCAAAACCGAGACATTCCTCAATATGTTGCGCAGAGTTGTAGCCCAGCCCGACAGATTTGTGGTTAAGCAATACAATAACCGCCTATCTATGACCGTTAGAAAGATATACTCCATAGCAGAAGCCGTAGCTATGCTTCGCAACTTAGCCGAAGCAGCAACGCCAAATAGTTAACACTAAAGCAGATGAACCTAATAATCGATACGGGCAATAGCCGCGCAAAGGTTGTAGTGATGAATGGTGACACGCTCATCAAGGAGTATGTCACCGAAGCGTTTAGCACCTCGCTCTTTGAGGAGATAATGGTCGAGTACCCCACCATCTCGCGTGCCATCATTGCCTCAACACGTGGCGACGAGGAACGGACACACCAGATTGTGGCAGAGCACCTTAGTAAGGTTGTAATATTTAGACCTGCGACAACACCCATACCCCTCGATAACCACTACTACACTCCCGAGACATTGGGTGCCGACCGCCTTGCAGCTGCCGTGGGAGCTCAAGCCATGTACCCCAACAGCGACATTATGATTGTCGACTTCGGCACAGCCATAACAATCGACTTTGTGGAGGGTGGAGCATTCAAGGGCGGCAACATATCTCCCGGTGTTACGACGCGCTTCCGTGCATTGTCTGACTACACCGCACGTCTGCCTCGTTGCTATGCAACGGATGAGGTCATGGACTACGGCCATACAACAAAAGAGGCTATCGAACAGGGGGTGATGCGAGGTGTTGAGCACGAAATTAGGGGGTATGCAGAGGCATTTATGCAGAAAAATGGAGAAAAATTCATAATTTTCACCGGAGGTGATGCAAAATATTTTGCAAAGAGAATTAAAAATGCGATATTTGCAGACTGTGAGCCGGTTATTTTCGGACTCAATAGAATTTTGAACTACAATGCAGAGAGGATATAAGTCAATACTTGGTTTAATCATGGCACTTGTTGTCGTGCTTTTGCCCCTTGTGGCAGAGGCACAGACAAGCAGCATCAACGCCTACTCGCCATACTCGATGTATGGTCCCGGCGAGTTGCTCACACCAGGCAATGTGCAGATGCGCTCGATGGGTGGCATAGGTATCGGTGTGCGCACCTTGAACCAAGTAAACACCCAGAACCCCGCAGCTGCAAGCATCGCACCTCGCAAGAGTTTCTTGTTCGATGTTAGCTTCGACGGCACACACTACCGCAACAACCAGATGAAGTTTGATGCTTCGGGGGCCGAGAGCCACAAGGCAAAGACCGCATACAACACTGCGAACATCCACAGTATCTCGATGGCGTTCCCCTTGGCTAAGAGCCTGGGCGCTACAGTGAGCGTTGCACCATACAGCAGCGTGGGATATAAGATGAACGTTACAGACCAGAACGAGGACAACTGGGCAGATATAGGTCGCGTGGTATATGGCTACATGGGCGATGGCGACATCACAGAGGTCAAGGTCGCAGTGGGCTGGGCTCCATGGAACAAGTTCTCGATTGGTGTTGCAGCAAAATATTTCTGGGGCAACATCGAGCGTACATACACAACATCGATCCCCAATGTCATTACTGGCGAGGGTAACTTCGCTTCGACAAAGGGCGTTGACCGCTACGTAGTGAACAACTTCAAACTCCAGGCGGGCTTGCAATGGAGCATCATCTCGAACGAGAAGCGCATGCTTACGTTTGGTGCTACATACGACCTCGGTGGCAACCTTAACCCCAAGGTGCAGAACTACGTATACACCGACAACACGATAAACAACATTCAGGGTGCTACCGTGCGCAACGACCTTTCGACATTGGAACTTCGCGTGCCTCACGAGTTTGGCGCAGGTATCTACTACATGGACCGTGTGATTGCCTGGGGTGTAGACTACAAATACTCGGCATGGGGTAGCAACAACAGCGACTTTGTGGAGAATAACAACGACAAAGATATTGCAGTAGCATACACCAATACCCACACCATCAAGGCGGGTTTCGAGATTACACCCAAGCGTAGCGATGTGCGTAACTACCTCAACCGCATGACCTACCGCGTAGGTGCTCGAGTAGGTAACTACTACCAGACCTTCGCAGGTGAGAGAATCAACCAAATGGCCATCACCGCAGGTATAGGTTTCCCTGTAAAGATGTGGGGTTCGTCATCTATAAACCTCGGTTTCGAGTATGGTCGCATGTCGTCGGCAGCTGCCACACAGCTCAAAGGCATGAAGGTAGGCCTCGTGACACAGAACTACTACAAAATATCTTTGGGCTTTACGCTCTTCTCGCTCGACACATCAGACTACTGGTTTGTGCGACAGAAGTACGACTAACGTCAGAGGCTTAGGAATCAGAAATATACAGAAACAAATACAATAAAAAACTTAATTTATGAAAAGTGTAAAGGTTATTTTGGCTGCTGCCGCGCTCTTCGTGGGCTTCTCGGCTTCAGCACAGGACTTCAGCGACGACAAGGCCTACGGCAAGTGGGGTGCAACCGTTGAGGAGCGTAAGGAGAACATCAGTGCTAGCAACTACCTCAAGGAGGCTATCGACGCTAAGGATTTCAAGCTCGCTACAGAGTACTTCCAGCAGCTTTTGAACAACTGCCCCGCAGCATCACAGAACACATTTGCTCGTGGTGTGACCATCTACAAGAACAAGGCACAGCGCGCTCGTAGCGTACAGGAGCGTAAGATGTACATCGACTCAATCTTGTTCATCTACGACCAGCGTGTCATCTACTTCGGTGACCACTCAAAGAATGGTAAGGACTACATCCTCGATATGAAGGCTCGTGATATGCTCCGTTACTGCACAACTGACCGTCCTTTGTTGCGTGCAGGTTTGAAGGATGCTGTAGACGCAGGTATCGAGAGCGGTAAGTCACAGCTCGACATCGCAGCTAGCTACTTCAAGTACCTCTGCGAGGACTACGAGTATGATGATAGCGTAACAAGCGACATGATCTTGTCTGAGTATGAGCGTCTCTCACCCCTCTTCGCTGAGGTATCAGCAGAGGATGAGCAGTATCGCGACATGTTCGAGACAAGCTTCGGTACTAGCGGTGCTGCAAGCTGCGAGAACCTCGAGGCATTGTTCAG
Organism: Bacteroidota bacterium; assembly: GCA_023413645.1. Classification (GTDB taxonomy): domain Bacteria; phylum Bacteroidota; class Bacteroidia; order Bacteroidales; family Rikenellaceae; genus Alistipes. The sequence continues at coordinate 16,348 of JAEZPN010000037.1, read as the reverse complement.
CCAGAAGCTTGCTAACGATCCTGAGAACGAGGCACTCCTCGCACAGGCTGTAGCACTCATGTCTCGTGCACAGTGCTCAAGCGACTTCTTCTTCGCTTGCACAGAGAAGTACTACACTATCAAGCCTTCATCAGAGACAGCATTGTTCCTTGCTCAGGGTTTCAAGAACCGTGGCGAGAACGACAAGGCGTTGAAGTACCTCCGCGAGGCACTCGCAGTTGAGGCAGATCCCGCAAAGAAGGAGCCTCTCTACGTTCAGATTGCTCTTATCGAGATCAGCAAGCACAACTACTCTGCAGCTGTTGAGTCTGCACGTGAGCTCCGTGGTATCAACCCCGAGAATGGTTACGCTTACTTCATCCTTGGTCAGTGCTACGCAGCTAGCACATGTCCTGAGGATAAGGTTGGTGGCACAACTGTATACTGGGCAGCATACGACGCTATGTCTCAGGCTGTTAACCTCCTCAAGGATGAGCCCGAGGTACAGAAGGCTGCACAGCAGTTGATGAGCGCATACCGCGCAGCATTCCCCGTACAGGAGTCTTGCTTCTTCGCTGAGCTCACAGCTGGCGATCGCTACACTATCCTCTGCGGCTATGCAGCAGGTCAGGTAACAACTGTTCGTTACCGTTAATCAACAGGTGCCGAGATAGATTCTATGCACCATATATTGAGACGATATGCAGTGATAGCACTCTCCGTACTGGGGAGTGCTACATTGCTATTCTCATGTAGCAACAAGCCCAAGGCTACAGAATATGACTATGAGACGCTGATGACAGAGTCGAGCGAAAACCGTACGATCATGATGATGGAGAACGGCAGACGCTCCTACACCTTTGTCACACCACTCATGGAGGGCTATAGCATGGCAACAAACCCATATCAGGAGTTTCGCCGTGGTATTAAGATGACGACATATACCCAGGACTCTATAAACCTCGAAGATGCCACAATCACGGCAAACTACGCCATCTACTACGAGAACCAGAGACTCTGGGAGGCTAAGGGTAACGTCACCATCATCAAGAACAACCGCAAGGATGGCGACACAACGGTAACGGGTCATACCGAGATATACACACAGCAGCTCTTCTGGAATGCTACGACCAAGAAGATATACTCGAACGTCGACACCAAGATTTTGCAGCCCGATGGCTGGCACTTCGGCGTGGGCTTCGATGCTGACGAAGACCTGAAAAACATCCACTTCCGTAAGTATAGCTCCGAGATGGAGTTCGACATGAGTCAGCCCACTGCCGAGGAGCTTGAACAGGAGGAGAAAAAACGTGAGGAGAGCGCATCGAAGAGTAGCACAAAGAAGGATACCAACAAGAAGAGTGGAGCAAACAACGAGAACACGAAGAAGTTCGATCCTACGAAGACCAATCGTGCAATCGGCAATAGCGTTAAGGCTGAAGATAGCCGCCCCAATAGCGCACCTACAACCATCAACCCCTCACCTAACGGCACACGTCCTACGCAGGCACCCCCAGGAGTAAAGGGTCAAAAGCCTACGGACGCAAAGATGGGAACGCCTCCAGCAAACAACAAACTGAATAGTCAGTTGCAGAATGTCGAGCTCTCGAATAACACAGAGTTCTCGGCGGAGGTGCCCCCAAAAACTCTGGAGAAGAGAGCGAATAACGCTGTCGCCTCTCCTAAACAAAAGTAAAAGCGTAAAAGTGAATATATAATAAGGTATGCAAGACCTATCTATACTAAGCATAGTGATTATAATTGCCGTGATGCTCCTCTTCTCGGCATTCTTCTCGGGGATGGAGATCGCCTTCCTCGGGCGTAATCGTCTGCGCGAAGAGATTGATAGAAAGCAGAGTCCAATGTTTAACTACATTGCCGATATATTCTCACGTAAATCGAACAACTATATAACGACAATCCTCGTAGGTAATAACATCGCGCTTGTCATCTACTCAATGTGTATGGCAGTGATTATCGAGCGCGTATGTGGCATTGAAAACCCTCTGCCTCAGACCATTATATCTACGATTGTCATCCTATTTATCGGCGAGTATATCCCCAAGTCGGTGGTTAGACGAAACCCCAATTTCTATTACTCGTTATTCTCGCCCATAATCTTCTTCTTCTACATCTTGCTCTACCCCATCACGTTGTTCTCTACGCTACTATCGTACGGACTTATACGCCTTACGGGACGTCGCATCGAGCAGCGCGAGGAGCCAACGGAGTTTAACCGCGACGACCTTGCATCGCTTGTCGAGGATGAGAATGTGGAGGTTAACGACGAAGAGGAGGAGGATATACGCCTATTCCAGAACGCACTAGACTTTGCTGATCTGCGTGTGCGCGACTGCATGGTGCAGCGCGTAGATGTCGAGGCCGTAGACCTCGAGTCGACAACCATCGAGGAGCTTACAGCGCGATTTGTCGAGACTAAGTTCTCGCGTATCTTCGTATGGCACGACACCATCGACAACATCATCGGCTACGTCAACTCTAAGAGCCTTTTTGAGCAACCTAAGGCTATCTCGGACATTATCATAAAGACGATATATGTAGCAGAGACCATGCCCCTACAGGATATGCTTGAGACCTTCACAAAGCGTAGAGCGAGCATCGCTGTTGTTATCGACGAGTTTGGAGGCACGGCGGGCATCATTTCGTTGGAGGATGTCTTGGAGCAGATCTTCGGCGAGATTGAGGACGAGCATGATGTTCAAGAACTTATAGAGCGACAACTCGCTGATAATGAGTGGTTGTTCTCGGCACGCCACGAGGTTGAGTATCTTAACGAGACATACAACCTAAACATCCCCGAGAGTGACGAGTACGACACCCTTGCAGGCTACATCATTGCTGAGCATGGAGGCATACCCCTCGAGGGCGAAGTGCTGTGCAATGAGAGGTTTAGCATCAAGATTATCAGCCGCAAACAGTCTCGTTTGGATGTCGTTAACGTGCGCATAAACGATAAGGATTAACAACCACCGGAGCCCACTACGCCGTAAGAATGGGGGCATAAAAGGGAGATATAGCTAACAAACTGCGATTTTTCGGTCGTAATATATCGCTTATTAATAAAAAATTACTACCTTTGGAGGCTTAAACGGAATATTAACAATAAAAACATAAAATTAATATGGCTTCATTAAACACTTTAAGAACCAAGTACGGCATTGTACTCTCAGTAACCATTGCCCTCGTACTTGTTGCATTTATTCTTGGTGACCAGCTCTCAATGCGCAACAGAAAGCAGGACATTGAGGACAACACTGTTCTTACAATCGACAGCAAGGCTATCAAGCAGTCTGAGTACTATGAGTACAAGCAGCAGTATGGCGTGGAGGGTGCTGACGCTGATGCAAACGCATCTAACATCTACATGCAGATTTTGTTCACTGAGTATCTCCACCCACAGTATGAGGCTGCAGGTGTAGGTTACATCGCAGAGAACGAGACTGTATTGCGCGATATAATCGCTGAGAACTACATCAAGACTATGGTTACTCCCGGCGAGAAGAGCGCTAAGGAGATCGCCGACGAGATTAACAACACTTGGGACTACTTCAAGTACATGCGTGGTGGCAACTTGACTCCCTACATCTCAACAATGAAGGCTATCGAGGCATACTCAGCAGGTAAGTACACTAACAGCCTCCAGGTTAACGAGGATCTTCGCAACGCAAACCTCACTTTCGACGGTCGCTACGTAATGTTGCCCTACTCTGCTATCACATGCGACGAGGCTACTGAGGCAGAGATCGAGGCATACTACAATGCTAACCGCAAGGAGAACGCAAACTATGGTGCACGCACTCTCTCTTACGTTCGCTTTAACATCGCACCCAGCGAGGCTGACAAGGCTGCTGCTGAGGCTGCTGTAATGGAGGCAGACGCTAAGGCTAAGGTTGCTGAGGACTCTAAGGGTATCAAGAACGCTCTCCGTGGTGTTAACGGCAAGATCGAGAACTACGTAGCTATGAGTTCTTTGACAGAGGACGAGGCTAACGCTATCAAGGCTGGCGAGAACTACGGTCCCGTACTCAACCGCAACATGTGGACTGCTAAGTACATCGTATCGAAGGTTACTGCTCCCGCAAGCTACACATTCAGCGCTATCACTGCAGAGTCTAACATCGACGCTAACGCTCTTGTAGAGGAGATTAAGGCTGTTAACGGCAACCTCTCAGAGATCGAGGCTGGTGCAAACGCTACAACTAAGACTATCGAGATGGTTACGCTTAACGAGCGTACAGCTGAGAAGTTCGTTAACGCAAAGGTTGGTGACGTATTCGTTCACACTGTAGACAACAAGCCCGCAGCTATCATCATCACTGAGCTCGGCAAGAAGGATAACTTCGTGCTCACAGCAAATGTAAACTACGAGGTTGTTGCAAGCCCCGAGACACACAGCGAGGTTAACGCAAAGGCTAACGATCTTATGAAGAACGCTGGCAAGACTCCCGAGGAATTTGCTGCTGCAGTGCAGGAGATTGGCATGTTCGCTATCCCCACAACTGTAACACGTAACGCTGATCCTAGCCAGGTTGAGCCTATCGTATTCGGCATTGAGGACTCTCGCAACATCGCTATCTGGGCATACGACGCAAAGGTTGGCGACAAGAAGAGCTGGAGCGCAAAGAACGTTACTTACGTATGTATGATTACTGGTATTAACGACCAGAAGTATGAGGCTAAGGATGAGTCTGCTATCAAGCGTGTTTTGGAGAACGAGAAGAAGTTCCAGGCTACAAAGAACACTCTCACTATGGAGTCAAAGGTTGAGGGTCTCAAGAACGGTAAGTTCGAGGGCGTAAACTTCGGTTCAGAGTTCGTAGGCGAGATGTCTGATGCTAAGGTTGCTAACGCTATCGCTCGTAGCACTAAGGAGGGTGAGCCCACAATCGTTAAGGGTAACACTGGCGTATACGTATTCGTAGTTGATAAGATCAACAACACTGACGCTGTTGTTAACGCAAACGTAGAGGCTAAGCGTAAGGAGATGACCCAGGCTCAGAAGAGCATGGTTAACTACTACTTCATGAACAACATGTTGGATGGTGTTAAGATTGTTGACAAGCGCGGTGTAAGCGAGTTGTAATACTCTTAACTATCAAATCTCTATAGTTGGGTCCACGAAAGTGGGCTCAACTTTTTTTTGCGGATATTGGGTTAGCCATTACCGAAAAAATTGTACCTTTGTAAGGTGTGAGTGCGCACGATTGGTATGCTTTTAGTCAGGTCTACGTTTATTAAAAAAGGAGACGACATGGCAAATATTAAGACTATAGGCATACTCACCTCGGGAGGTGATGCTCCAGGCATGAACGCTGCAATACGCGCTATAACACGCACGGCCATATACCACAACCTACGCGTCATGGCCATAAAGCGTGGCTTTTACGGACTTTTGCTCGACGAAATTGAGGAGTTTACAACGAAGTCCGTGAGCAACATCATCCAGCATGGAGGAACGATACTTAAAACGGCACGCTGCCCAGAGTTCTTCACGACTGAGGGACGTACCCAGGCACACGATAATATGCGGGCACACGGTATTGATGCACTCGTTGTTATTGGCGGTGACGGCACACTCACCGGTGCACGTATCTTCGCCCAGGAGTACGACGTGCCCATCGTGGCTCTTCCCGGAACCATCGACAACGACCTTGGAGGCACGGATGTTACGATAGGCTACGACACGGCGCTAAACACCATTATCGAGGCGGTGGACAAGATACGCGACACGGCAACAAGCCACGAACGCCTCTTCTTCGTCGAGGTTATGGGACACATGGCTGGCTACCTCGCACTGAATGGAGCTATAGCCTCAGGTGCCGAGGCAGCGATAATACCAGAGCGAGAGACCGAGATGGACCAGCTTGCCGAGTTGGTAAATCGCGGCTTTCGCAAGAGTAAGAACTCGGCGATAGTCCTCGTAGCAGAAAGTCCCGAAACGGGCGGAGCACTCTGCCTTGCGGAGCGCATAAAGGAGGAGTTCCCCGACTATGATGCTCGCGTAACGATACTCGGGCATCTGCAGCGCGGAGGATCTCCCACGGCAGCAGATAGAATCCTCGCCTCGCGCATGGGCGCCGAGGCCATTACGGCACTAATGGCGGGACAGCGCAACGTGATGATAGGCATAAAGAATGGAGAGTTGGTCTACACGCCGCTATCCAAGGCCATAACTGAGAAGAAACCTATAAAAGAGACTGATATAGAATTAGTTAAGATATTATCAATATAGAAACCGCAAAAAACTCTAACCCATGATACAAAATATTATAGGCATTGGTAATGCCCTTACCGACATGCTCGTAAATCTATCCAACGATAAGGTTTTGGAGGAGTATGAGCTTGCTAAAGGTTCGATGAGTTTGGTTGACAGCCAGTTGCAAACAGCTATTTCGAAGAGTGTAGCAGGATGTCCTTATTCGTTATCGCTTGGTGGCTCGGCAGCTAACGCCATCCGTGCTATGGCACACCTCGGATGTAGCGTAGGCTTCATTGGCAAGGTGGGCGAGGATACGACGGGAGAGTTCTACGAGCAGGCACTACGTAACATAGGCATCGAACCATTCATGCTACGCTCGGAGCACCGCTCGGGTAAGTGCGTGGCACTTGTCTCTGCGGATGGCGAGCGCACGTTTGTCACACACCTTGGCGCAGCGGCAGACCTCCAGGCAGAGGATATTGACGGTTCAATCTTCGACAGCTACGACTGCCTATATATCGAGGGTTATCTTGTTCAGGACCACGACCTTATCCGCAGAACTATCGAGCAGGCAAAAGAGCATGGTCTAAAGGTTGCCATCGACCTTGCATCGTTTAACGTCGTGGAGGAGAACCGCGACTTCTTGCACAACATCGTCGAGAAGCACGTCGACATTCTCTTTGCGAATGAGGATGAGGCGCGCGCCTTCACTGGCGAGAGCGACCCACACAAGGCACTCGAACATATCGCTACGATGTGTGAGCTGGCGGTAGTGAAGATTGGCATGCGCGGTGCACTTATCAAGCGTGGCGAGGAGTTGGTACACGTGGGCATCATGGCAGCGGCAAAGCGTGTTGACACCACGGGTGCTGGCGACTTCTACGCCGCAGGTTTCATGTATGGTCTCACTCAGGGGTTATCGCTCCGAGCATGCGGCACTATTGGAGCTATCGCAGCGGGCAAGGTTATCGAGGTTGTGGGCACCACCTTTGGCGAGGAGGTATGGCACGAGATAGGCACTCTTGTGGAGCAGGTGCGCACCGATAATTACCTGTTCTAAACAAGGATAGATAGCAAAAGCAGGGAGACACATTGTGCCTCCCTGCTTTCGTATAGATGATATTTCCCTACTATTTCTTATTCTTCTCGTAGAGTTCCTTGCCCTTCTCCGCAGCATCCTTTGCTGCCTCCTCGACTACGGGCGCAGCCTCCTCATAGAACTCCACGCTCTTCTCCGCAGCATCCTTTGCTGCCTTCTCGACTACGGGCGCAGCCTCCTCATAGAGTTCCACACTCTTCTCCGCAGCATCCTTTGCAGTCTGCTCAAACTTATCCGCCCACTCATCGCTGTTGTTTGTGGTAGTGGTAGTGTTGCACGCTACTACACCAAGTGCGGCAACCATCAAGAACATAATCTTTTTCATAGACGTAATTGTTGGTTTATCGTTTTGTATATCGTTTATTGCTCTTGCGAGGTGCTGCATTACGCTTTGGGCCACGCTGCGAGGGCTGTGCCTCAGGGAGTTTTCCACCAAAGAAGTAGCTCTTCTGCTTTCGCTTATCATCCTGCGAGCGTGCCACATAGACCTTTTCGCCCGTGTATGGGTTCTCACCCATGTAAAACATCACCGACGATAGCGTCATGGGCGTAGGCGTAAGATCCTGCACCTGCTCGAGGTTGAAGTTTAGCTTACCCAACACCTTAGATGCAAGCGCCTGCATATCTCGCTCTGTGCATCCAGGGTGCGACGATATGAAGTATGGAATAAGCTGATACTTAAGCTCATTGCGGCGACATATCAAGTGGAAGCGTGAGTTGAGTCGCTCAAACATAGTGAACGAGGGCTTACGCATAAGGTTGAGCACATGCTCCTCGGTATGCTCAGGGGCAACCTTCAAGCGACCCGATGTGTGGTGCTTGACTACTGTCTCGAAGTACTCCGACTCATCGAACAGGTCGTAGCGTATGCCGCTACCGATAAATGCTCGCTTCACACCCTTGGTCTCGCGCACACGGCGGTACAACTCCAATAGCGGAGCGTGGTCGTTATTCATATTGGGGCAGAGCTTGGGATGTAGGCACGATGGGCGCTTACACTTCTCGCAGAGTTCTGTATTGCGTCCCGACATGCGATACATATTTGCCGAGGGAGCTCCGATATCCGAGAGGTAACCCTTGAAGTCCTCCATCTGTGTTATGCGCTCCACCTCCTTGAGGATTGAACGCTCCGAGCGCGAACTGATAAACTTACCCTGATGCGCCGAGATAGTACAGAAGGAGCAACCACCAAAGCAACCACGGTGGATATTCACCGAGTGCTTAATCATCTCCCATGCGGGGATGTCACCCTTACCCTTATAACGATAGTGTGGCGCTCGCTCATAGGGAAGGTCGAACGAGTGGTCGAGCTCCTCGGTTGTGAGACGCTCGTAGGGAGGGGTAATCACAACATACTTATCCTCAACGGGTTCCACGAGTGTGGTCTCGCACTTCATCATATTACTCAAGACCTCTATCTCGCAGAAGTTCTTACCAAACTTCTTCTTATCCTCGACGCACTGCTCATAGGAGTTAAGCACGATCGTCTTGCCGTTATACAAGCGCTCGACATACTCCTTATCAGCCATGAATCCCACCTGACGCAAGCCTCTGAGCAGTTTCATGTTAAAACCATTACGCATAGCCTTAGCTACGTCACGGATAACCTTATCGCCCATGCCGTATATCAACAAGTCGGCACCCGACGTCGCAAGGATTGAGCGCTGGAGCTTATCGCTCCAATAGTCGTAGTGCGTAAGGCGACGCAACGACGCCTCTATACCTCCCACTACAACGGGGGTATGTGGGTACAACTCCTTGAGAATCTTCGTATAGGTATCTACCGTGCGGTCGGGGCGGAAGCCCGCCTTACCACCTGGCGTATAGGCATCGTTAGAGCGCAAGCGGAGGTTTGCGGTGTAATGGTTGACCATAGAGTCCATCGCACCCGCCGTAACTGCAAAGAAGAGGCGTGGTTTGCCGAGCTTCTTGAAGTCACGTAGGTCATCGCGCCAGTTGGGCTGTGGCACGATAGCAACTTTGTAGCCCTCCGCCTCAAGGATGCGGCCGATTACCGCGGGGCCAAAGGCTGGGTGGTCGATGTAGGCATCGCCCGAAAAGATGATGACATCCAACTCGTACCATCCTCGCGCCTCAACCTCCTTTATTGTTGTTGGTAGAAACATAAGCGTCTCTGTTTTAGTGTGCTAAGCGATTAAATCTCATCCATATCGAGGCCCACAGCATCGGTGTAGGTGTCCCACTTCTGCAATACTGCCTTGAAGTCGTCGGGTAGCTCCGACTCAAACTGCACATACTTACCCGTTGTGGGATGCTCGAAGCCGAGTGCACGCGCGTGGAGCGACTGACGGGGGATGAGCTTGAAGCAGTTTTCGATGAACTGCTTGTACTTCATAAACGTTGTACCCTTAAGGATGCGGTTACCGCCATAGCGCTCATCGTTGAACAAGGGGTGACCCTGCCATGACATATGCACACGAATCTGGTGTGTACGACCTGTCTCCAAGCGGCACTCCACGAGCGTCACATAGCCATAGCGGCGCAAAACTTTGAAGTGGGTAACGGCATGCTTACCATCCGAGCCATCCTCGAAGACATACATCTGCAAGCGGTCCTTGGGGCTACGACCAATATTACCGATGATAGTACCCTCATCCTCCGCGATGTTACCCCACACAAGGGCTACATAGCGGCGATATATGGTATGGTCGAAGAACTGCTTTGCAAGGGCGGCATGAGCACGCTCATTCTTTGCTACGACCAACAAACCCGACGTATCCTTATCGATACGGTGTACAAGGCCCGCGCGTGCGTTACCCTCCGAGAACATCTCCAGCTCGCTCAAGTGGTATGACAAGGCGTGTACCAACGTGCCGCTATGGTTGCCAACGCCAGGGTGCACAACCATACCAGCTGCCTTATTTACCACGATAACATCATCATCCTCGTAGACGATATCGAGGGGAATATTCTCGGGCACAATCTCCTCCTTATGGCGGGGATAGGGCATCACGATAGATATCTGGTCGAGGGGCTTTACCTTGTAGCTCGACTTCTGGGGTTTGCCATTAACGAGGATATTCTTGCCATCGGCAGCCGTCTGAATGCGGTTGCGCGAGGTGTGCTCAAGGCGTATGGTGAGGTACTTGTCGAGGCGCATCTGCGACTGACCCTTATCCACCGTCACCGCAAAGTGCTCATACATCTCGTCACCCTCGTCGACGCCCTCTGCGACACCATCCAAGAGTTCTAAATCCTCCTTGTTGTATAGTTCTTCGTTTACCACGTTATAATCTCATTCTTAGTTGTTTGTATCAAGCGCGGCAAGGCTATCTGCCTCGCGCTGCTTCTCCTGCTGCTCCTTACGACGCTTAGTCTCGGCACGCTGCGCGTCCTTATCTGCTATCAATCGCAATGAGTCGACAAGGACATCGTCCGTAGTGAGGTGAATATCGACCTTCGAACCACGACGAAGCGATGAGCCGATGGCCGAAGACTGCATATATACACGTGCTGTGCGACGCTCGATGATGTCACCAACACTCTCATCGTAGACAATATCGCCGACGTTCAAGCCGTGATCCCAGAGCGTAGACTTTGCCTTAGCCAAGGTTAGGCCCACGATGCGTGGAGCAATAGTGTACTGCTCGTCGCGGTGGTATGTCACATGGAGCGTAACACCCGTACCCACAGGCACAGTGCGCGTTGAAGATGGACCTACCTCCTTGCCACCAACAATCTGTTTCTCAACATAGTCCGTAGAGGTCATATCTGCCTCGTAGACAAGCCTATCTACAGTGAGTCCCGAGCGTTCAATCTGGTTGAGAGCCTGACGTAATGTCTGCTTCGCAACATATGGCACAGCAACCTGACGGCGGCTATATGCGTTGATTGTAACATATATCTTTCGGCCGGGTTTTACCGTAACATCGCGCACATCCGACGTGCCGGGGAGCTGGTCGACAATGGTACCACCGGGCAGGTCGACATCAAAAATTGAGTCGCGCACAACGATATTTAGGTCCCTATTCTCGGCAATGCTCTGCGCCTCCTCGATAGTCTTACCCACGAAGTTGGGGACTACGATAGTGTCGTTATGGCGTGTGCCCCACTTCAAGCCGAAGTAGAGAACACCAAGAAGCAGCAAACAGAAGATGCCGATGAATATTATGTGTGACGTGATAGTAAGGCGGCTGTAGAAGGCCTTGCAGAAGTTCCACAACTTCGACATCGCGCCCTCCGAGTTCTTCCCGCTCTTCTGCTTAGGCTGAGGCTTCACCTCACGGGCAACACCCTCATTTTTTGATGTAATCTTATCCTCTGTCATACTCTTATTCTCTACGTTTTTCTCTATAGGTTTTTCATTTTCCTCACTCTTAGGCACCTCAACAACAACCTCAGCGTCAGCAGCTTTAGGGTTACTACGCATAACGACGTTGTAGTGCGAGTCACGCTCTACGGGTTCCATGCCTGCGGCACGCACCATATATTCCAACTCCTCAACACTCATCGAGGGGCGCTCCGTGCCTCCGGCCATAGAGTATATCTTCGTTGTATCGCCAATCGTGCCGTCGATGTCGTCAGCACCAAATGCCAATGCCATCTCCGTTGTTGCCCTACCGTACGACACCCAATATGCCTTGATATGTGGGATGTTATCCAAGAATAGGCGGCTAATGGCTATCGTGCGCAAGTCCTCCTCTACCGAGCATTCGCCAACCTCGGACATGCGGTTGTTGCGACTGTGATACTTAAGCGGAATGAAGGCATCGAAACCTGGTGCCTCATCCTGCAACTTACGCAAGCGCTCCAAGTGGTCTACGCGCTGCTCGAGGGTCTCGATATGACCATATAGCATTGTGCAGTTTGTCGAGAGACCCATGTTGTGGGCAGCACGGTGCACTGCGAGCCACTCATCGGCACTACACTTGTCGGGGCATATCTTTGCGCGAAGCTCTGCATCGAAGATCTCGGCACCACCACCAGGGATGCACTCCATGCCCGCCTCCTTAAGACGACGCAAGCCCTCAACAATTGAAATACCCTCACGCTTAATCATATAGAATATCTCGACCGCGGTGTATGCCTTGACCGCTACATGGGGCAGCTGGCGCTTAACTCTGCGCACCATCTCGACATAGCTGGCAAGGTCGTGCTTGGGGTGCACGCCACCTACGATATGTACCTCGGTGATGTCGGCACTACGCAACTCCGCTGCACGAGACTCAATCTCATCCATAGTCATCGCCCACGCATCGGGATCTCCCTCCCTTCGGCGGAACGAGCAGAACTCACAGTTGAAGAGGCAGATGTTCGAGGGCTCGAGGTGCACATTTCTATTATAGTAGACACTGCGACCACTCATAGCTAACTTGCGTTCGGTGGCCAACTCGCCGAGTAGCCAGAGTGGTGCCTCGCGCCACAACACGAGGGCATCATCAGCCGAGAGACGCTCACCACGACGTAGCGAGGCGACAATATCGTTAACTTTCTGCATGACTATTTAGGTGCTTTACGATAGACAATAATTGCAATTATGGCGAATATGATATTCGGTAGCCATACTCCAATCCAAGGCTCTATGGAGCCACTTATGGCAATCTGTTCCGACACTCGGCCCACCATCAAGTAACTGAAGCACAACGCAATACCAACACCGATGTGCATACCCATACCACCACGCACCTTGCGCGATGCGAGCGACACGCCGATAATCGTGAGGATGAACGTTGAAATGGGATACGAGAAGCGAGCATGACGCTCCACCTCAATCAAGAACACCTCATCCGAGCCCTTGCTACGCTGCTGCTCGAGGAAGTCGTTGAGCTCCTCATATGTAAGCGTCTTTACCACACCCGAGATATCACCCAACTCACGAACATCGAGGTTAACGAGAGTATCAAGGTTACGATACTGCTTACCACTGAGCGTGCCATCCTCGCCACGCGAATAGATCATATAGCGGGGTGCCGTCCAGCGCTGTGACTCCACGTCGAATGTTGCATTTGCAGCATCGAGGGTCTCGACAAGCTCCGCACCCTCAAAGCGCTCGATAGCGAAGAAGGGAACGCGCTCCATACCTGGCGAGTAACCACGCACATAGGCATAAGTATCGGGCTGAATCTGTCGATATACATGGTCGGGATATACCACCAACTGCTGACTCTTGAGATACTTGCTCTGGAACTCGACACTCGCTTTCTGACCCTCGGGAATAATCCACAAACTGAGGGCGAGGCTCATCACCGTAATTAGCGTTGCACCAACAACATAGGGCCACATGAAGCGTCTGAAGCTGACACCTCCCGAGAGTATTGCCACAATCTCGGTCTGCATGGCCATCTTCGAGGTAAAGAAGATGACGGCGATAAAGGTGAATAGGGCACTAAACTGACTCACGAACTGCGGGATAAAGTTCATGTAGTAGTCCCAAATAATCTCCTTCATTGGCGCCTTAAGCTCCGTAAAGTCATCGACCTTCTCCACATAGTCGAACACAACCAAGATGATAATCATCATCAAGATACCGAATATGTAGGTACGCAGGAACTTACCCAAGATATATTTATCGAGGGTACGAAGACCTGGAAGCGATGGTAAAATTCTTATTCTCATTGTGTTATTAGCACATTGTTACTGTTATAGTCTGCGACCGAGCTTCACGACCATCATCTCCTTCCAAGGTTTGAAGTCGCCAGCGATGATATGCTTGCGCGCCTCACCCACAAGCCAGAGGTAGAAGGCTGTGTTGTGGAGCGATGCAATCTGTGCCGCGAGCATCTCCTTGCACACTACGAGGTGGTGGAGATATGCCTTAGAGTATTGGTGGTCTACGAAGGCAACTCCATTGGGGTCGATAGGCGAAAAGTCCATCTCCCACTTTTTGTTGCGGATGTTAATCACACCCTCTGAGGTGAAGAGTTGACCATTTCGGCCATTACGCGTAGGCATTACGCAGTCGAACATATCGACACCGCGGTCTATGGCCTCGAGAATGTTTATAGGCGTACCTACACCCATCAAGTAGCGAGGTTTATCCGCTGGCAACACAGCATTACACACCTCAATCATAGAGTACATGACATCGGTGGGTTCGCCCACTGCCAAACCTCCAATTGCATAGCCATCAGCATTGTACTGCAACACGTTACGTGCCGCCTGCTCACGCAAGTCGGGGTAGCCAGCACCCTGCACAATGGGGAACAACGACTGGTAGTGTCCCCACTTAGGTTGCGTCTGATGGTAGCGATTGAAGCAGCGGTCGAGCCAGCGCTCGGTAAGTGCCAACGACTTCTTAGCATAGTCGTAAGGCGCATCACCTGGAGGGCACTCGTCGAATGCCATCATAATATCGGCGCCTATGGTACGCTCCGTGTCGATAACGCTCTCGGGCGTAAAGACGTGGCGCGAGCCATCGATATGCGATTGGAAGTGGCATCCATCCTCCTTGAGCTTGCGGCATGCAGCCAACGAAAAGACCTGGAAGCCACCGCTATCTGTGAGCATCGGTTTCTGCCATGTCGAGAACTGATGTACGCCACCCGCCTTCTCGATAACCTCCATACCGGGACGGAGGTAGAGGTGGTAGGTGTTGGCGAGGATAATCTGTGCCTTAGCCTCGTTCTCCACATCGCGATGGAAGATACCCTTCATTGCCGCAGCTGTACCTACGGGCATAAATATTGGGGTCTCAATTGGACCGTGGTCGGTCTCGATGAGACCGGCACGCGCCTTCGATTCGGGCGCCGTATGTTGCAATGTAAATTTCATAACGTATATATAACGTGCAAAGATACAAAAATAATTGTTAATCACCAATTGCAGATGTTAATTGTTTTTATTACCTTTGTACGCTTATTATTATTTAGAGGAAATGCAGTTTTTTAGCAACATACTACAACACTACTCATGGCAGGGCATAACACTTGTGCTTCTGGCAGTTACGCTATTCGCAATACAGATTTATTACTACGCAATCGCCTATAATCGCATCATCGGTTTCCGCCTCATGCGCGAAAGAGAGAAGCGTCGCGACAATCCTCCCATCTCTGTAATCGTCCCCATGCGTGGCGAGAGCGAGCATTTTTTGGTCGACGAACTCCCAATGCTCCTTGCACAGGAGTACGATCAGTTTGAGATTGTGGTGGTCTATATCGGCAGCGACAACGACTACTATGACGAGCTTCAGCGCATCCGCGACAACTTCTCCTATATGCGTCTTACAAAGATGGGGGACAACGAGCGTTTCTACATCTCGACAAAGCAGGCACTCAACGTAGGTATCAAGTCAGCGCAGTACGACTGCTTGCTCTTTACCATACCTGGCGCTTCACCAATTTCAAAGGAGTGGGTAGCAACCATGGCTAAGGGTTTTGAGCGCGGTTCTGTGGTCATCGCCCCCGCCGTTCCCAACTTTGAGAGCGACAATCTCACGACATACATTATGCGAATGATGGAGTTCAGTATGTTGCGTAACGCCATGGCTTGCGCCGTGGATGGTAAGCCCTACTATGCACCACGTAGCAACTACGGCTTCGACCGCAAGCTCTACGATGGCGAGCGTGGCTACAACTACCTCGGCATGGATATCGGCGAGAACGACCTCTTCTTGCAGGAGATTGCCACAGCGAAGCGCACATCTGTAGTTATGTCGCGCCACTCTATCGTTACGGAGGAGCGTATCGACATGAAATCGGAGTGGATCGAGCAGATGCGCTACTTTGGTAATGCGCGCCGCTTCTACCCCGACTTTGCAAAGCAATTCACAGCGCGCGAGTTGCGCAGTCGTGCACTCTTCTTCCTCGTTATCGTGGCTATCATAGCCATTCTTCCCCTCGAGTTAGGCCTCGGAGCAATAGGTCTACTATTGTTGCGTTATGCTATCGTAGTGTGGTCGTCACACCGTGTGGCACGCAAGCTCGGCGAGAAGGATATGGCACTTAAATATTGGATATACGACCTCTTTGGCCCCATGTTGGAGTGGATGCTTTGGTGCAAAAAGAGTCAAAACATGCCAACCACTTCGCGCATATGGAAATAGACGATTATATCGTAGCCTCCGACCCCGAACTTGTGGAGTTGGCTTCGAG
>JAEZPN010000011.1 GCA_023413645.1 Bacteroidota bacterium | reverse complement strand
AGTATGTCGCGGAGCTTCCATATGAAGATTCCGGAGTTCCATAAAAATTCACCGCACTCCAAAAAAGCCTCTGCCATTTCGCGGTTAGGTTTCTCAGTGAAACACTTAACTTTGCAGATGTTGTTGTCGTTGGTGCGCTGTATGTAACCATAGCCTGTTTCGGGGCGTGTGGGGGTGATACCAATGGTCATTAGAGCACTCTTGTCGGTGATGAAGTCGAGCGCCTTGCCAACGATAGATAAAAACTCGTTCTCGTTGAGTATCAAGTGGTCAGCAGGCGTTACAATCATCTCTGCATCGGGATTTATGTTTCGCAGCGTGTATGCTGCATAAGCGATGCAGGGGGCTGTGTTGCGACCGATAGGCTCACAGAGAATTTGCTCCTCCTTGAGCTCGGGGATATGCTCCATAACCAACTCCTTGTAGCGGCTATTTGTCACCACGATAAAGTTCTCTTTTGGGACAATATTGTTAAATCTTTCGTATGTGTGTCTGATGAATGATTTGCCCGTTCCGAGGATGTCCAAAAACTGCTTTGGACAGCTCTGTCGGCTCATCGGCCAGAAGCGTGTTCCTATGCCGCCAGCCATAATCACGCAGTAACGATTGCTTTTCATCGCTAAAAAAACAGTTAATTTAGGGCGTTAAATTTTATAAATTTACACAAAGATAAAATTTTTTTGTATCTTTGCAAAATATTTGGGCTTGTTTTCTTCGGGTACAAGCCACATAAAAACAATAATGCAGATGAGTAACAACATGAAAATAAGGCTGTTTACCGTGCCAAATATGCTAACATTAGCAAATCTTTTGGCTGGATGTGCTGCCATTATCTTTACGTTGCAGTATCACGCCTACGAGACTGCCTTCTGGCTTATCATCGCAGCTGCCATCTTCGACTTCCTCGATGGCTTCGCTGCACGACTCTTGAAGCAGACATCGCCCCTCGGTGTTCAACTCGACTCGTTGGCCGACGACGTGACTTTTGGCCTTGCCCCTGCAATCGTCATGTACGACCTCTACATCAATTCAACATCGTACTATGGTCTCGACCCAGAGGTTATGGGTTGGTTGAAGTGGGGTGTACTCATCATAGCGGCATTTTCGGTTTTGCGCCTCGCGAAGTTTAATATTGACACCACGCAGAGTGCAGAGTTCGAGGGTTTGCCCACACCGGCTAATGCACTTATGCTCATGTCGTTGGCGGTGCTTTCTGATGCTGGCAAGGTGACTTTGCACCAGGAGTCAATATTGCTTATCTCGCTTGCTGCGGCGTTGCTTCTCATCAGTCCTATCCGCATGTTTGCCCTCAAGTTCAAGAGCTTCGGCATTAAGGGTAACGAGCTTCGCTATGGTTTTATTGTTGCGGCCTTGGCACTCATTATTTTGGCGCCCGCATACTCGTTGCTTGCAATTATCGTTCTATATATTGCTCTCTCGACGTTGAGATGGGCCTTTATGCGTAAGAGTCAGAAGTAGTTTATTATGGTGAAAAATTTGCGGTGGATACTCTCGGCTGTGGCTATTGTGGTGGCAATTTTGCTGCCAGATATGTCGTATGCACAGCTCGATGCTGCCGCAATGGCTCGTGCTCAGCGTGAGGGTAATGGCAATGGCATGTATGGCGCTGGCATACCTGGCATGGAGGGCATGACAGGCATGGAGGGCGAAGAGGGCATGGAGGCTGCCGACTCTACCGAGACGAAGAAGAAGCGTGAGCGCAGACCCCTCGAGTCGTACTACTTCAACGACACAACACGTGCTCTCTACAACTGGAAGTGGAACGTCGACCGCCACTACAACCGTGTAAACATCATGCCTTTGGATACCACGCTTGCCGATTGGCGTATCGACTATGTCTTCTACCGCAAGGGTGTGGGTGACATGGCTCTCGGTGGTCTGGGTCAATCATCTCAGCCCATAAACTGGTTCGACCGCAGCCAGGATCGCGACTTCACGTTTGCACGTAGTTACGATGCCTACACTGCGCGTCTGGAGAATGTGCCCTTCTACAACGGTAAGAGTGCACTTACGAATATGACCTACCTCGAGTCTGGCCAGAAGCGCTACCGTGAGGAGCACTTCGAGCTTGTACACTCACAGAATATCAACCCCTCGACCTCGGCAAACGTGAGCTATAAGGCGCGTAGCACCATGGGTCGCTACGACTGGCAGCGCACCAAGAACCATGCCCTCTCGGTGGGTGTGGCACATACGGGTAAGCGCTACTCGGTGCATGCAGCCTATATGAATAATATGGTAAACACACGCGAGAATGGTGGTGTCGTAGGCAAATGGGCAATTGCCGATACGGTATTTGAGATGCCCTCGGGTGTACCCATGCGCCTTGCAAGCTCCGAGGCTCACAACCACTACCGCAACAACTCCGTATTTGTCAAGCAGGCCTTGGCGATACCCTTTGAGCGTGTTACGGAGTATGACTTCTCTATTGCTGACCTCTCGGCAATATATGTAGGTCACCAGTTTGAATACAACTCTTGGTCGAAGGTATATACCGACAAGAAGGGTACATACTCTAACGAGCGTGGTGAGTACGACAAAGAGACAGGCGTGTGGATCCCTGCAGAAGGTTTGGAGTACTACGACGATTGGTTCATCAGTCCCGAGACTACGCGCGACTCAATCTCGGAGCGCCTAATCTCGAACAAGATCTTCGTTCAGGTGCAGCCTTGGGATCGTTATGGTGCAATTTCGACTATTGATGGTGGTGTCGGCTTCGACATCCACACATACTCATATCTCCGCCTTCAGGACTACGTGCGCGGCGATATGACTCGTGATAAACGTTCGTCGTGGTATGTATATGGCTCGGCGAGCGGTATGATAAAGCGATATGCAGATTGGAGGGCCGATGCTAAGTATCACCCTTCGGGCTATCGTGGTGGAGACCTGTCAGCTGGTGGTGAAATCACGCTGCGCGCCTTCATCCGTGAACATCCCCTGATTCTCACCGGCCGCTTCCGCTATGAGCGTCGTTCGCCAGGCTACTGGCACGAGAATCTATTCTCAAACCATTATGTGTGGTTTAACTCCTTCGATAAGGAGTCTGAAACTCGCTTTGAGGTTAACTTCTCTGTTCCCGATATCGCACTCGAGATCGGGGCATGGCAGGGTGTTATGACAAACATGATCTACTACGGCAATGACAGTCGTGTAGCACAAAACCCTGGCACTGTTAGTCTCACGAGTTTGTATGCTCGCAAGGATTTCCGCTTTGCGGGATTCCATCTCGATCACAGGGCATTGGTGCAAATCACGTCCGATGAACATGTGCTCCCCGTACCCACATTCAGCGCCTACCTCTCATACTACTATGAGTTCTGGGTTGTGCGCGATGTGTTACGTGTGCAGGTTGGCTTGGATGGTCGCTTCAACACGGCCTACTATGCTCCGAGCTACAACCCTGCACTCTCGGCCTTTTACAATCAGCGCGAGGTAAAGATAGGCAACTATCCCTATCTCGATGCCTTTGTATCGGCAAAGTGGAAGCGCATGCGTATCTTGCTGAAGCTTCAGCACTTGAACCAGAACTTGTTTGGCAATGGTGAGTACTTCCAGGTAGCACACTATCCGCTGAACCCACGAATGTTCAAGTTGGGTATCTCTTGGTCGTTCTACGACTAACGGCGCGTTTTACACCGGTATAAGCAGCCCACAAACTAATAAACAATGCTAAAAAAGTTTTCGTTTGTGGTTCTTGCGGCCACTATGCTTGTGGCCTATGAATCAACAGTGGGACAGCCCCACAACAATACTAACGTCGTATATTGTGACGTTCCCAGTGTGGAGGCTGAAAACACTTCGGAGGCTCTCGCCGAGACGGTTGAGGAGTCATGTATCATCTCTCGTTTCGACCCTATCATGCGTGAGGTCGGCGATGAGGAGGGTTTCGATTGGCGATTTATGAGTGCTATTGCCTATAGCGAGTCACGCTTCATCGAGAACCTTGAGTCGAGCCAGGGTGCTAAGGGTATCATGCAGATACGTCCCGTTGTGGCACGACACTTTAATGTACCAGTTGAGAGTATTAACGACACCGAGACAAATGTTCGTCTTGCAGGTATGTTGCTTTCTGAGTTGGATACAATGCTTCGTATCCCTAACTCTACACCCGCAGAGGATCGCTTAAGCATCATTCTTGCGAGCTATAATGCTGGCATTGGCCATGTCTTGGATGCTCGACGTCTTGCGCGTAGCGAGGGTGCTAACCCCAACTCTTGGGAGACCATTCGCCACTATCTAGACCTCAAGGCAGATCCTGCCTACTATGAGCTCGATATTGTTAAGAGTGGTCGCTTCACAGGTAGTGGTCAGACTACCTCATACGTTAACGAGGTTATGAGAAAGTATCGTCAGTATTGTACTCTCGCCTCATAATTTCGCACAATCAGGCAGCATTGCTGCCGCTAACAAAAATAAATGCGAATGGGCTGTACGCCATAGTACAACCCATCCGCATTTTTTTTGCTGAAGCACTAATTACTCACTACTCATTAGTTATAGCACGCCGTCGTTCTCGAGCAGCATTCTTATTTTTGACCACTTAACGACGGGGCGGCGCACACCATCAATAAACATGATAGGGCAACCCAGTGCCGAGTCGTCGATATATAGGTCGGCATATACCTTGGGCGACGATGTCCACTCCTCCTGCTCGGGGTTACGGTTTACGCTCCACAACTCTATCTTACGATCGCTGAACCACTTGACTGCGGCATCGAGCTTCTCGCCTGAGCGCATGGTATTTAGGATGATGCGGTGACCACGCTTATTTAGCGCGCGCAACACCTCCACGGCACCCTCTACCTCCATGCCAATAGCGGGGTAGTTGTGCTCGACGCAGGTGCCGTCAAAATCCACGGCGATGATATATCCCTTATCCTTTGCCATGGTGTTTAATGCTTCTTAAATAGCGATGCAAATCGCTTAAGGCGCTCCTTCATCGGAGATAGTTCCTCGTCGCTATAATAGCCATAACCATAGCCGTAACCATGTTTTGACTGCTTAACACCGTTAAATACCACGCCCATATTATGTATGCGCTTCTCTGAGTGCAGGCGCTCGATGTCGGGCAACTGGTTGCGGTCGAGATGACCGTGGCGAATGACGTAGAGCGTGAGGTCTACGAGGGAATCGATGACTACAGCGTCAGCAACAGCAAGAGC
Organism: Bacteroidota bacterium; assembly: GCA_023413645.1. GTDB lineage: Bacteria > Bacteroidota > Bacteroidia > Bacteroidales > Rikenellaceae > Alistipes. The sequence goes on along the minus strand of JAEZPN010000011.1, from coordinate 21,629 downwards.
TGGAACACTATCAATGATGACATAGTCGTAGCGCTGGCGTAGCTCGCCTATAAACTCCCTCATGCGCTCCGACATAAGTATCTCGGTGGGGTTGGGGGGCTGAGGTCCCGATAAGATGGTGTCTACGCCCTCAATCTCGTCCTTGATGATTATGTCGTCAAGCGAGTTTATGTTGTTTGTGAGGTAGCTTGTAACGCCACGGCGGTCGTTGCGGTGTCCCATTTGCTTTGTGAGGGTGCGACGACGTAGGTCGAGGTCGACAAGTGCAACGCTCTTATCTGTCGCTGCGAGTGTCGCTGCGAGGTTTGTCGAGATGAATGTCTTGCCGCTGTGGGGCACAGAGGATGTTACCATGATGACATTTACGCTCTTTGCGATAGACATGAAGCTGAGGTTTGCACGAAGCATGCGGAATGCCTCGCTCACAGCATCACGGCTCTCCTCGTGTACTACGATGCCGCGATCGTGTCTGCCACCGTGGTAGGGAACATCGCCAAGGAATGGCGCTGTGAGACCCTCCTCGATGTCGCGACGTGAACGTACCTTGGTGTTGAGTACCTCACAGATGTAGATTATCGCAAATGGTATTAGGAATGCTGCCAAGATTGCGATAAGATATACCTGCATCTTACGAGGGCTGATGGGTTTGTCGCTGCCATATGCCGTGTCGATAATGCGGGCGTTACTCTCGGCCGTAGCACCTGTGAGTGCATTCTCCTCGAGCTTCGTGAGCAGATAGATGTATAGTTCCTCTTTGACCTTTTGCTGGCGTACTATAGACTGCAACTCGCGTTCCTTGTGTGGTGAACTCTCCATGCGGCTGTCGGCCTTCAACTGCTCGCGGTTAACCTGGTCAATCTGTAGGTTGAGTGTTGCGATATGCGAGTCGAGAGACGAAACTATCGTTGCGCGCATGGCTATAAGCTGAGCCTTGAGGTCTACGAGCATGGGGTTGTTTGAGTGCTCCTCACCTGCAAGGCGCTGATACTCCAATAGGTCGGTGTTGTAGGCCTCGATCTGCGCTGTAAGGGCCTGTGAAGCGCCACTTGCAAGGGCTGTCGAAGCAGGTATTAGGCGCATCTCGTTCTCACCCTCGGTGACATATGTGTAGATATATTTCGCCATCTCGAGGTTAGCCTCGAGTGATAGTGCGCTGCTCTTAAGCTTCTGAATCTCCTCGGCGCTCATTGCTGCCTCGTTGGTGGGGCTGTAGAGGTGGTTATCCTTTCTGTAGTCGGCAACCTCCGCATCGGCGAGGTTAAGTTCCTGACCAAGCGATATGAGTCTATCGTTTATGAACTGCTCTGTGAGGCGTGATATCTCCTGCTTGTCGCTAATAGCATCGAGGTTATATGCCTCGATAATGCCGTTTATGACATCCTCGGCACGGCGTGGCACCTCGTCCACCATCGAGATATTTATTACCGAAGTCTGCTTGTTTGCTATGTCGCACTTAAGTTTGTTGCGGTATTCCTCCACCACGTCGTTGAGCGACCTCTTCGATACGGTAACCTCTCTGTGGTCCTCGGCATAGGGCGTGGCTATGAGTGTGATATTGCCAAGCGGTGTGGCGATGGTGTCGCCTGGCTCTACTATCGCATGGAATGATGCGTTGTCGTTGAAACTATTTATCGCCACGCTGCCGTTGCTCACCACGCGATATTTGAATGTGCCAGTGGCATCGTTGTTCTCGTCCGTAAACTTTACGAGCATGGGGCTGCGACCATAGATATCTGTCGTGCGCAACTGCTCCTCCACGCTATATTCTGTTGTGAGGTCGAGGCGCTTTACCACGCTCTCCATCAGGCGGCGTGACTCGAAGATGTGGAGCTCGTTGTCTACCGAGCGGCGGCCCATGCCACCCATGATGTCGCTAAAAGCTGTAACATCAGAGCCTGAACCCTTGCGCGAGTCCTTAACCAGTACCGTCGCAGTACGCATATACTGCGGTGGCGTAATTCTGATGTATAGCATCGCGCCACTCACAAAGACTATGAGTGCTGCAAGGTACCAATACCAATTTGGAAGTATTAGTCGTACAATATCTTGCGTTGAGAATTTTCGTCTATCCGCCTTTGGGTGTGACATAATTAACTATCTGACTATCGTTAGAATGAGTGTCGCAAGCGATATTGTTGTTGAGGCTAGCGATATCCAGAACGAGCGGTTCTGGTTTATCTCAGCTGTCGCAGCCTTATACTTGTTGGGACTTACTATAACTACGTCGTTCTGCTCGAGATAGTAGCAGGGTGAAGAGAATACGTCGCTCGAGCGTAGGTCGAGCTTCGTTACGATGCTCTTACCATCCTTCTCGCGTATAACAGCCACATCGCTGCGGTTGCCATATATGGTGAGGTCGCCAGCCAAGGCCAAAGCCTCGAGAATTGTCAGTTGGTCCTTTTTAATGTCGTAGCGGCCGGGTTTGTTCACCTCGCCCAAGATAGATATTGTGAGCTCCGCAAAGCGCACGTTTACCTGTGGGTCGGCAAGGTAGCCACCCTCGATTATACGTCGCTCAATCTCCGTGGCAAGCTCCTGGCGTGTCATGCCTGCGCAGGCGATATCGCCGAGGATGGGCATGGTGATATAACCACGCTCATCAATAGTAAGCACTTGGAGGCTATTTTCGCTTGCTGAACCTGTGATGTTTGTGCCGGTGAGGGCGTTGAAGCTTGATGAGGAGTTGAAGGGTTTTGCCAACTCGGGGTTGCGGCTGTTTACTACCACTGTAACCTGGTCGAGGGGTTTTAGGCGTATGATATAGTTCTCGGGGAGTGTAACCTCTGCGCCACTCTCAACATCTTGTAGGTAGAGCACATTACGTTGTGCATTACATGCGCCAAGTAGTAGCATGACACCGAGTGCCATAAGTTTCAAATATCTCATCTTTGATAATGGTGGTATTACGGTTTCTATTTTGCCCATAGTTCGGCACCGTGCAATATTCGTGCAAATCGAGAAAAAGCACGACTTCCTCACTTAAGGGTGGCGTTATTATCAAAATTTTCAGTATATTTGTGGCAATAAACTCCGCTTCGGGGTGTTATTATTTTGAGTGCAAATTTTAATTATAAAACAGATAACCATGAAACGATTGATTACTCTTGCCGTGGCTATTATGGCCATTGGCACAGCTACTGCCCAGCAGGACAAGGGTGGTATCACCCCAGAGATGATGCAGCAGATTCGCACCGGTCAGACAGATAGCGCTGCTGAGCGTGCAGCACGCAACGCTATGGCATTCAACTCTATCTCGGAGCTTGCAACAAATGCCGATAACCTCGCGATGATCGACACCAATTTTTCACATCGCGTAAAGACTAAGGGCATCACAGACCAGCACCAGTCGGGTCGTTGCTGGATCTTCACAGGTCTCAACGTCTTGCGTGCTAAGATGATCAACGAGCAGAACCTCGCAGAGATGGAGTTCTCACAGAACTACATCTTCTTCTACGACCAGCTCGAGAAGTGTAACCTCTTCCTACAGGCCGTTATCGACACTAAGCACCTCCCCATGGAGGATCGCCAGGTGGAGTGGTTGTTTAAGAACCCCTTGAACGACGGTGGTCAGTTCACAGGCGTATCTAACCTCGTTATGAAGTATGGTGTTGTACCCTCTGAGGTTATGCCCGAGAACTACCAGTCTAACAACACTGGTCAGGTGGGTAACCTCCTCTCGCTCAAGCTCCGTGAGTTCGGTCTCAAGCTCCGCAACCAGAAGGACCGCCGCTCTACCGTAGCCCTCAAGACCGAGATGCTCACAGAGATCTACTCTATGCTTGTTCGCGCCTATGGCGTGCCTCCCACAGAGTTCGAGTGGACACGTCGCGATAAGGATGGCAACGTCGTAGATACTAAGACCTACACACCCCAGTCGTTCTACGCTGAGTACTTCGGCGACCTCGACCTCGAGGAGGACTTCGTGATGGTTATGAACGACCCCACACGCGAGTACTACAAAGTCTATGAGATTGAGTACGACCGCCACGTGTATGATGGTGATAACTGGGTATATTTGAACCTCCCCATCGACGAGGTTAAGGCTCTCGCTATCGAGTCTATCAAGGATAACACCGCTATGTACTTCTCTTGCGACGTAGGCAAGTTCTTGCTCTCGAAGAAGGGTACTCTCGACCTCAATAACTTCGACTACGCATCGCTCATGGGCGTTGAGTTCCCCATGAACAAGGAGGAACGCGTGCGTACCTTTGCAAGTGGCTCATCACACGCCATGACCCTTATCGCTGTTGATCTCGATGAGGAGGGTAACGCTAAGAAGTGGATGGTTGAGAATAGCTGGGGTCCCCAGGCAGGCTGGAAGGGCAACCTCATCATGACTGATGAGTGGTTCGAGGAGTATATGTTCCGCGTTGTTGTGAACAAGAAGTACTTCCCTGCAGAGACCCTCAAGCTTCTTGAGCAGAAGCCTATCATGCTTCCATCATGGGATCCTATGTTTGCTCCCGAGATGTAATATGGCACAGGAGATAGAACGTAAGTATTTGGTTGTGGGCGAGTATAAACACCTCGCCCACAACTCTATGCACCTTGTTCAAGGCTATATCGTGTCGGGCAGGCGCACGGTGCGTGTGCGCATTGGCGATGGTGGTGCATGGCTTACAATCAAGAGTCCCTCGCGTAACGGTGGTCTCTCGCGCTATGAGTGGGAGAAGGAGATTGATGCTAAGGAGGCAATGGAGTTGTTGCAACTCGCCGAGGGCGCAGTTATTGATAAGGTGCGCTACTATGTCGATTATGCGGGCCACACCATCGAGGTAGATGAGTTCTTAGGCGAGAATGAGGGCCTTGTCGTTGCCGAGATAGAGCTTGCATCGGAGGATGAGAGGGTAGAACTCCCCGAGTGGATAGGCCGCGAGGTTACGGGCGAGAAACGCTTCTATAACTCACATCTCTCAGAGCATCCATATTCGGAGTGGAGCACAGAGGAACGCGTATAAGTTGCCTGACAAAGCAAAGATTTTGGATGATAATAGTGGTCTAGTTATAAGAAAAGAGTACATAAGCCATTTTCTAAAACGGCAAATCTTCATCAGTGACGGGCGTATTCAGAGCTCTTGAGTAGTTGTCTTCAAATTGACGTATCAAATGCTTTTCATTTTCGTCCATAAGGTTCAGTATCTCGTCAGGAGAGAATGGGTACTTGTGGTTAAATTTATCTTGATCTGCTGGGATTAATGGGGACATAGCTAATGCTTCTACTGCTCCCCAATCCCCCTTTCTTACAGACTTGAGTATTTCCATATAATGCCATATGGAATATCTGAATATAACTTCGATAATATCGTTCATCCTTTCAGCACTTACAGGAAAGAACTCAAAGTAAGAATCGGATTCGTAATCTTCTCGTCGAAAGGGAGACCATTTTGTTGTGTCGGGGATATTCACTTGTTTTGCGCGAATTCCATAGAAGCATCCCGTTTCAAGAAGCACGTGTTCGCCAAGTATCAATTCTTCAATACCACATTGTGCAAAAGCTCCTGCATAAACACGACAGTTGTCGGGAATGTTCACTTTTCGTAAGGATTTAATGCCAACACACGCTTCTGGAAAGATGTGTCGCACAGTTGGAGGGATTCGTAACTCGCGTAAGTTTTCCAACTTTGTACTTTGTCCTACATCTATACCAGTGACTGTATATTCCCTGCCCTGATAATTAACAGTAGCGGGCACCTCAAAGACCTCTCCCTCCCAAAGGGTATCACAAATAAGGGTGAGTTCATAAGGGTTATCAGTCGCAATCACTGATTTTATGTAATGAAGTCCATTAATAGTCATTACTGAAAATGTCTCTGAATTATAATCCACACTTGATAATTATGTAAAAGCATAGCGAGAGAGAAGCATTGAGAGGTTAAAAAGATATGGTCGGTGTAATACCGAACTCTTAACCTATTTTTTATTTTTTATCCTTTATTTTTGCACTCTCCTCCTCGGCCTTGATGCGAGCAATCTCGGCCTTTGCCTTTGCTACTGCGCTCTTATGCTCCTCCTGTACCGATTTGGTACGAGCCTTTGCTGCGGCAATCTCTTGCTTTGTGCGTGCTGCCTCCTGCTTATAGCGGATGTTAGCTTGCGAGAGCTGTTGCTTCGACTCCTTCACCTTGCGCTTCTGCTCCTCGATGATGAACTTATTGCGCTCCTTAATCTCGTCCAACTCCTTACGTGCGTACTCAAGGCGGTCCTTCGCTACATCAGTGATGCGACGCTCCTCGTTGCGTACCTCGTCTAATGCGAGCTTCTGCTCCGCTACTGCGCGGTCATATTCTATCTGTGCCTCGGCTAGGGTCTTTCTTCCGGGCTCCTGTGCCGATAGCGTGCCAACGGCAGCCATAAGTGCTATGGCCAATAGCAATCTCTTCATAACCTAATATCTTTTGGGTTCAAAATTTCTCTCCTACAAAATTAAGCAAAATTTTCCAAAATAAAAAGAAGGGTTGGTAATATTTCTACCAACCCTCCATTTTGTGCGATGTATGATACACTATCGTGTGAACTCCACAACGATAGATGTCATGGGTGCAACCTTAAGGTTATCCATCTTTACGCTCTGGCCAGTGAGTACGTCATAACCCTCTGTGAGACCCTCCGAGATCTCAGCATAGCGTGCCCAGGGCACTGTGTGAGTCTCATTAGAGTTGTTCACATAGACGAACACCACCTCCTTGTCGTTATAGCGGAAGAAGGCGTAGGTGTTGTCGCGGTCGATGAAGTGGAGGGTCTTACCTGTGTGGATTACCTCCTTCGACTTACGCCAGTTCATAAGGGCGTGTGTGTGGTCGAATACCTCCTTCTCAGCGCCAGTGTGCTCCTCGCGGTTGAAGAGGTTTACAGCGTCACCCTCCCAGCCACCGGGGAAGTCGATACGAAGTGTTGGGTGGCCCTTAGAGCGGTCTGTAGAGCGGAACATAAGCTCGTCGCCGTACAAAATCTGGGGCATACCGCGCATTGTGCAGAGCAGCGTAGCCACGATCTTCATCTTGCGTGCATCGCCCTCGCAAACATCACCAATACGGTCAGTGTCGTGGTTTGCCGCCATGATCATCATATTCGAGAGGTCGTGATAGACAAAGTCGTGCGATACAACGTCGTAGACACGTGTCATGCCCTGACCCCAGCCACCGTTGCCACTCTCGGTCATTGCGGCGCGAATAGCGTCGTGGAGAGGGAAGTCCATGATAGACTTGAGGTGTGAGTTGAAGCCATCCTTGTTGTAGTTGTCGCCCTGCCAATATGCAAGCTGAGGAATAGATGATGTCCACACCTCGCCTACGATGTTGAAGTTGGGATACTCCGCCATAACGGCCTTGCACCACTCGCTCATGGGCATCTTCTCGTTGTAGGGGTATGTATCCACGCGGAAGCCATCGAGGTTAGAGTACTCTATCCACCAAATTGCCCACTGCTGGAAGTAGCGGAGCAGGTAGGGGTAGTCGAGGTTCATATCCGCCATCGTGCGGTCAAACCAGCCACTCTCCAACTGGTAGAGGTCAGCCTTTGAGGCGTTGAAGTCCATGTTGGTTGAGAATGTCCAGTTCGACTGTGTGTACTTATCCCACTGGTGTGTCCAGTCTGCGAAGGGCTGGTCGTTGTACCACCAGTGTGTTGTCGAGCTGTGGTTGGGCACGATGTCCATGATTACCTTCAAACCGCGCTTGTGACACTCCTCGACATATGTTTTGAAGAGCTCGTTTGTGCCGTAGCGTGGGTCGATAAGGTAGTAGTCGCTGCATGAGTAGCCGTGGTACGATGCACCATTCTCGTTGTCGAGAAGTAGGGGTGTTGACCAGATGGCTGTTGCTCCGAGGTCTGCGATGTAGTCGAGGTGTGCAATCATACCCTCGAGGTCGCCACCATGACGGCGGCCAGGCTTTGTGCGGTCAGCCTTCTCGGTAGTGTCGTCAGTGCTGTCGTTTGCGGGGTTGCCGTTAGCGAAGCGGTCGGGCATGATAAGATATACGAAGTCGGCCGTGGTGAAGCTCTCACGCTCGCGTGAGCCCTCTCTGCGCTCGGCGATGGTATACTTATAATCGAGTTTGCTCTTGCCGTTTGTGAAGCGTAGTGTGTAGTCACCAGCCTTTGCCTCCTTGCTAATTGCTACATCCACGAAGATGTAGTTGGGACTCTCGGCCTTGTGAACAGCCGCTACCTCCACGCCAGCACCTGCGGGCAATATCTCTATGTCACACTCCGCGATAGCCTCGCCGTTGACCATAATCTGCAACGGCATCTCCATACCTACCCACCATGATAGTGGCTCGACATGGTTTACATTAATCTTGGGTTTTGCTGCCATGGCCGTGGTAACCATAGCCATAAGCATCACAACTGTTATAACTCTTTTCATAGACGTATTACTACTTTTTTACCAATATGCGGTAGTTCCATGGTGCGATATACTCATCTACATGCTCACTTAGCTCGGTGCGCTCGCCAGTTATGGCGTTGTGGTACACTCCAGCATAGATACCCGTGTTGAAATCGGCGTGGATGGTATATGGCGATAGATTCATGATAGCCACCACACGACTGCCGCGCACCTCGCGTACGAAGGTCATCATACAATCCTTGGCGTTGTTCTCAATCTCTATCATCTCGCCTCCGCGCTCGCCTGCAGCAAGTGCCGCCTCGCTATGCTTGAGGTCGCACAAACGACGGTATAACTCCGTTGTGCGGTTCTCGGTGTATACCTCGGTGGGTATAGCATCGCGCTCGAAGAACTCGAACGAGTGGTCGTAGCCCACCTCCTGACCTGTGTAGATGAGGGGCATTGTCGAGGGCATGAGGAAGGTCATAGCCGTCATCACCTCGAGGGCATTGCCGAAGCGTGTCTGCTCCGAACCGCTCCATGAGTTCTCGTCGTGGTTCGATGTGAAGCTCATGCGCATAGCCTCGCGTGGATACTTCGCGCGCTCCGAGTGTATAGCATTGCGCATATCCCACACACGGCGCGCACCCTTAGCGATGTCGCACATGATATGGTGGATGTTCCACTGGTAGCTCATGTTGAAGGCATCGTCGAAGAGGTTATCCTCCTCGGCCTCGGCCAACATGAAGATGTCTGACTTTATCGTGTGTAACTCGCGTGCTGCCTCCTGCCAAAACTCTATGGGCACAAGCATCGCCATATCGCAGCGGAAGCCGTCCACCTTGAACTCCTCAACCCAGTAGCGCATGGCGTCGATATGTCCGCGCCATACATCGTGGTTGGCATAGTTTAGTTTCGCAGTGTCGGTCCAGTCCCAGGGCACCTTAGCCACGCCATTATCGTCTCTCTCGTACCAATCGGCGGGGCGCTCCGTAATCCAGCGTGCATCGCGTGCTGTGTGGTTTGCCACCCAGTCCAAGAGAACCTTCATGCCGAGGGCGTGGGCGCGAGACACGAAGTTGCGGAAATCCTCTGCCGTGCCGAACTCCTCGTTTATGCCCTTATAGTCGCGTATCGAGTAGTATGAGCCGAGTGAGCCCTTGCGGCCCTCAATGCCGATAGGGTAGATAGGCATAAGCCAGATGGCGTCGATGCCTATAGATCGTAGGAAGGGCAGACGCTCCATAGCCGCAGCAAACGTACCCTCGGGGGTAAGCTGTCTGATGTTGAGCTCGTAGAGCACTGCCGAATAGCTCCATTCAGGATTTTTGTATGTCATTAACCCTAAAATATAGACGGAGTACGCCACCCGAAGTGAGCGGCGTACCCCATTAGTTAGTTATTACTTTGACAAAAGCATAAAGCCCCAAGGCTCGAGCTCTACAACGTCGCCAGCCTTGAACTCCTTAGTTGTGTTGCAGCAAGTACATGTGTACTTGTCAGCTGCTGCGCCAGTGATTTTAAGCTCTGCAGCCTCAGCCGAGAAGTTGAAGATACACAATACCTTGTTGCCATCCTTCTCGCGTGTGAATGCAAGAACATTCTCGGGAGCACCCTCAACATATACAATAGGTGCTACGTCGTTACCAGCAGCGAGAACCTTGTTGTTGTGACGGTATGCGCAGAGTGCCTTGTAGAACTCGCGATACTCCTTACCATACTCAAGATCAACGAGCTCCTTTACTGAGTCCTTCTCGAAGAACTCGAGGCGACGGTTAAGACCAATCTCCTGACCTGTGTAGATAAGTGGCTGGCCCTTAGGCAATACGAATGTGAGTGCTGCGAATGTCTTGTGTGCATCGCCCATGCGCTCGAACTCTGTACCTGCCCATGAGTTCTCGTCGTGGTTAGATGTAAACATAAGGCGCATTGCGGGTGCGGGATACTTCTCGTCGTCGCGTGCGAGGTACTCCTTCAAATCTGCAACTGTCTTAGCGTCAGTCTTGATAGTACCATCACCTGCTACGTTCTTAGTCTCGCTGCCGCCCTTAGCCATAGCGTTGAAGATGTGGTGGAGCTCCCAAGCGTAAGTTGCCTCGAAACCTGCCTCGTGCAACCACTGCTCCTCACCCTCTGCCAAGAGATATACGTCGGGGTTAATCTCGCGAACCTGCTTCCATGCCTCTGCCCAGAAGTCGCCAGGAACGTTCATAGCAACGTCGCAACGGTAGCCGTCAACACCCTTCTCAATCCAGAACTTGAGAGCATCAATCATAGCTACACGTACCTCAGCATTGTTGTAGTTGAGCTTTGCAATATCTGTCCAGTCGTACTCTACGATAGGAAGACCTGTCTTCTCGTCCATAACGTACCAATCCTTCTTGCCCTCTTTCCACCAGTCAGCATCGCGTGATGTGTGGTTAGCAACCCAGTCGATGATAACCTTAAGACCTAGGTCGTGAGCTGTTGCGAGGAAGTGGTCGAAGTCCTCCATAGTACCGAACTCGGGGTTGACCTCCTTGTAGTCGATGATTGAGTAGTATGAGCCGAGAGTACCCTTACGGCCATCAACGCCGATAGGGCTGATAGGCATAAGCCATACGATGTCAACGCCCATCTCCTTCAACTCGGGCAAGTATGCCTCAGCAGCAGCGAATGTACCCTCCTCAGTTGCCTGACGGATGTTGAGCTCGTAAACTACTGAGTTAAACTTGTCAAACTCGTGTGATGCAGTCTCCTGCTTCTGTGTGGTAGCACAACCTACCAATGTTGCAACAAGTGCAACAAGTGCAAATAGCTTCTTCATAGTCCTATATGTTAAATTTATTTGTTTGCAATGATATAACCATATGCAGGGAGTGTAACCTCGAGCTTACCGTCGCCGAGGCACTTAACTGCAGCACCCTCAGTAGCTACGGCAGTCTTTATCTCGCCACACTTAGCAAATGATGGGAGCTGAACCTCGATAGTCTTTGCATCTGTGCGTACGTTGAGTGCTACGATAGTCCAGTCGCCCATGTAGTGGCGCACGAATACCCATGCCTGGTCGTCAACGTAGAGTGTGCGCAAGTCACCATAGTTCAAAGGCATAGACTCGCGACGTGCGTGGAGCAACGCCTTAGTCTGCTCGAACTCGCGTACCTGGTAGTCGTTCTCACACTGGAAGGTCATCATGTCGCGGTTGTCGGGGTCGTTAGCACCAGGAACACCATACTCGTCACCCTGGTAGATACAAGGTACACCGGGAACAGTAGCGATGATAGCCTTCAAAAGCTGCAAGCCTGCGTGACCCTTATCCATGTCACCTACCTTAACATCGCGGTGCCAGCCCTCAGCCTTATCGTCATACCAGCCCAAAGCCATGTCGCCACCTGCCAAAGAGATGAAGCGAGGCTTGTCGTGGTTACCTGTGATATTACCCATTGTGTGGTGTGAGCCGTATGCACGCTCAGACTCCTCGACAGTCGCTGCGATAAGCTTCATAGACTGGTTGGGATCTGCGATAACGTCGCGAGAGTTGTGGTAGAGGTTGAAGTCGAACTGTGAGTCGATCATACCGCTCTTAACGTATGAGCCGATAAGCTCAGTGTCGCCATATGTCTCGCCAATCATCCACACATTACGGTTGGGCATCTCGCTCTTCATCTTGTGAGTGAGCATACGCCAGTAGTTCAAAGGAATGTGCTTACAAGCATCGTGGCGGTAGCCGTCGAAGTCGAAGTTACGCAACCAGTGCAATGCAGAGTCTGTCATGGGGTCGCATACCTCCTCGCGCTCGAGGTCGAGAGTGGGGATGTGCTCATCAAACCATGTTGTGAGACGTGTCTCGCCATCCCACAGACCGATGTTCTTGCGACCATCGGGGAGGTACAACTCAGTAGTCCAATCGGGGTGCTCCTGAAGTACGGGTGAGTTGATGTGGAGGTGGTTAGCCACGTAGTCGAGGATGACGTTCATCTCGTCGTTGTGTGCTGTTGAAAGCATTGTGCGAAGCTCCTCATCAGTACCGAAGCGCTTGTCTACAACAGTGCTGTAGATAGGCCAGTAGCCGTGGTAGCCCGAGAACTTAGTGTCGGGATTTACGTTCTGACCCCATGCGTCGTAGGGGTTCTGTGTGATAGGCGAAATCCAGATGGTTGTGATGCCGAGATCAGCGAAGAAACCATCCTCAATCTTTGCTGTGATACCTGCGATGTCACCACCCTGGTAGTCAACCTTATCCAATACCTCGGGCGAGTTGATCTTCCAGTCGTTGGCCTTGTTGCCGTTGTTGAAGCGGTCGATCATCAACGAGTAGAGGATCTGTGCCTGGTGGTCTGTGCGCTGCAACTGCTCAGCATCTGTTACAACCTCGCCATACTCCAAAGGTAGGAGCACGTCGTTGAAGCGGCCGCTCTCAGATGCTGCGAATACGCGGATTACAGAGCGCTCATAGTCGATTGCTGCCTCGGGGATAGTAACGTTGATTGTGTGACCATCGAATGTGATCTCCTCGATGCGCTCGTTCTGCCACAATGCGATAGCCTCAACTATGGGGAGTGTAGTCTCGATAGCGATAACACCCTCCTCAGCACCGATTGATGACATGTAGCTACCTGCAGTGTCGCGTACGCCACCCAACACTACGATAGAGAGGGGTGCGTCGTCGTGTACAACCTCGATTGTTGAGACAATAACGTCTGACTCGGTTGTTACGTCGAACTCTGTCCAGTTCTCAGCTGTAGCTGTGAGTGTGAGACGCTCGTCAGCTGTTGTAACCTCATCGGCACCCTCCCACTGGGGGTAGTAGTCTGTGAGGTAGTGGTGTGTAGTACCAGTCTTGATGGTCATGGGTACCACGGCGAAGCCATTGCCACGCGCAAATTCAGCCTTCTCGGTCTCGGGTTTACCGACAATCACTATGTAGACGATGATGCCCACAATTGCCGCAAAAGCCATGATAAGTAGGTTTTTCTTTTTCATAGTTATTTATTTAAGTATATTTGTTTCAGCCATTTACTCAATATCCATCATCCAGTCGATACCCTCATGGAGGTTATTACCGTTGGTAAAGTCCCAATATGAGTTGTTCTCCCATGTCGAGCCGTAGCCCCATGCAGCAGGGTAGGTGTAGAGACCTAAACCGTGTCCCTGTGCCTTACCCTCCAAAAGGTCGGGTAGTGACTCTGTACCCCATGTGATTACGCCGATGCCACCACCAGCCTTTACATCCTCGGCCAAGGCCTTAAGCCATGCGCGCTGCTTTGCAGGGGTATAGTTTGCGGCATTTGTGGCATCGTTCCAATCGGGATAGTTGTACGAGTTGTCGCACCAGTCACCCATCCATGTACCGTTTACCGTGCCTGTGGTAAAGGAGTGCGCAGTCTCCAATACCATGATACGCTTGCCATGCTTCTCAAACATCGCCCTTCCCAAGGCTGCGAAATTGGCGTACGAGCCCATCGAGTGGCAGATGTTTGTGCCTGGATACCACGACAATGCGATAATATCATAGTTGGTACAACCATTATCCTTGTATGTATCCACATAGCCAATCTTCGCGGGGTTGGCGATGTGTATTGCCGAGAGCACCTCTACATCGCAGTCGCGGGCATAGTCGCGTACGGCATTGTGGCCGTAGTTCAAGAGGCGCGCTGTGCGTGCTCCATCGTGGCCGCCGTTGAGCAAGAAGCCGACATTCACCTCGTTACCCACTGCAACGATTACGGGGTCTATGCCCTCGTTGTGGAGCGCCATGAGCGTGTCGTACACCCACTTGTATAGTTCGCCTCCGAGCGTGTTCTCGTCCAACGACTTCCAATCCTCGGGAATGTTGTTGTGCTGCGCTGATGTAGAAGTATATTTGTCGTAGTCGGGCTTTAGCGTAAGCATGATGTCGAGGTCCTCGGCCTTTGCACACTTGGCATCCTCCACCACGCGCTCCCACTGCTGCCAGTCGATAGTGACGCCATTAATCTCTGGGAAGGCCACGCGGTCGAGCTGCAAGCGTACGATATTCGCACCGTGCGCCTTAACCGACTTGTATGGGTCAGTCACCTCGCCATTCTCGCGGTATGTCAAGCCGAAGTCGATAAGGTAGTTTGCAAACGACATCGTCGTACCCTTGTAGAACTTGTCGCTCTCGGGCACGGGGTCGGGAGTGGGCTCCTCGGGAGTGGGCTCCTCCTGATTAGGTTTATCGGGAAACTTAATCTCCTCGTCGCCGCCACAAGCTACCGCAGCAAGCATCAACATGGGCACAATGCCCCAAAATAACTTCTTCATACTCTCATTTTTTGTTAGGGGTCGGGAGACCGATCAAAGTCGCCCGACCAAAGGTAATACCACGCGCACGAGCGCGCGTGGTATTAATTAGGAATTAGATTGCTGGTGTTGCACCTGCCTCAACAACGTATACATTGTTGTTTGCACCGTCAATGTAGATGTCGTAAGGAGTGTCAAGTGTAACATTCATAGTGATGTTACTACCAGACTCAGATACTGCGATAGCATCGCCCACATTGTGAGTACCACCAGTAGAAGAACCCATCCAAGTACCATTCTTAAGCACCTTGAAGTTAGCACCCTCGTTCCATGAGTCCTGGAATGTTACGTTCTTAGCAACGTACAAACCGTCAACAAGCTCTGTTGCGATACCTGTACCCCACTGAGTGTTGTTTACATCACCCTGGATAGTCCAAACATCAGCAGCACCGCCAGCTGTAGGATCCTCATCGCCAGCATTAACCAAGAACAACTTCGCAGTTGCAGGGTTGAAATAGAAGTCGTAAGTGCCAGCCTCGATCAACATATCAGCACCGCCGTATGTCAAGTTATTCTCACCAATAACGAGTGTAGAACCATCGTTACCGAACTTCTCGTCCCATGCGTCGTTCAAACGTATAAGGAGCTTACCAGCAGTAACTGAGAGACCCTCTGTTACATACCAACCGTCGCCACGAGCTACAAGGTCAATATCCTCGCCCCAGCCGTTGAACTCACCGAGAAGACCGTAAGTAGTTTCAGCTGGCTTCTCAGGCTCTACTGGAGTTTCACCATCCATAGTGTAGCTGAAGTCTGCATTAACTACGAAGTAGTGATCCTGATCCATTACAACGCCATTAATGTCGGCAGTCTGCTCGCCATTATTATTGTTGTTAAAGATGACATTGATTGTCTTACCAATAGCGTCAGTAGGCACATTCCATACATAGTTGTCGCCATCCTTTGAGAGGAGCTCACCTGGCCATGTGCCACCAGTGTAGTTTGCACCAGCAGCATCCCACGCCCAAATGCTACACTCTGTCCAATTAGTAGCTGTAACATCTACATAAATCTTCACGGTCTTAACCTCAACGCCACCAGGAGTCTCGCCCTGAGGCATTACCCACATCTTGAACTCAACAATGTTGAAGTAGATGTCGTATGTGCCAGCAGGAGCAGAGAGGTTCTTACCACCTGCAACAAGCTCCATCTCCTCGCCTACAGTAACTGCGAAAGGCTCAACGTCGCCTGCACCACCATAGTTGATGTCCCAACCGTTGTTGAAACGTACCTTGAACTGATCATCAGCTGTAAGAGCAACACCTGTACGAACGTAGAGGTTCTCGCCTACCTCGCTCATGTAGAGGTCAGCAGCGCCACCCCATGATGTGAGTGTGCCAACAATACCCCAACGATCGGGCTCAGTAACGGGACCCTCAGGCTGCTCATTACCACCATTACCGCCGTTGCCACCAAGATCCTCCTCAGTGCCATACTTAGATGCGCTAAACTCGATAAGACCAGTTGCAGGGTTGAAGTAAACACGGTAGTTACCAGCAGCTACAGGAATATTATCGCCACCCTGAGCGCAGTCAACACCCCAGTTGAGGTCCCAACCAGCGTCAGCACGGAACTTCATCTCTGTATCAGCAGGAGCCTCGATATCAGCATAGAAGCGAGTCCAAACAGGGTTGTAGTTCATAACGATATCGTTATTCCAGTCGCCGTTCAAACCGATGATACCGATCTGGTCAGCGCCCCAAGTCTTCTTCAATACCAAAGTAGTGTTGTCGAACTCGAAGCCGTAGAAACGCTTAGCGTAAGCCTTGATATCCTGTGAGCCACCACCTGTGATAAGCTGGAGTGATGTTGCCTCTGCCTCAGCAGTAGTGTTGTCCTCCAAGCCCCAGTTGCAGTCATCATTCCAACCAGCCTCACCTGTAAGCTTGAAGCCGTTAGCAGCCTTAGATACGCCCTCGGCATCAGCAAAGTCTACGACACCAGTGAATGTAGTGCCTGAAGCAGTGTAGTCGAAGAGGAACTGAGTCTTGCCGTGATCCCAACCGCAGTAGTCACCGATAACCCATACCTTCTCGAACTTCTCAGTAGGCAATACGTCTGCTACGTATGACTTGAATGTAGCCTTTACAACGTTTGACTTAAGCTCAGTACCTGCAACAGCAGCGCCCTTGTCTGTGTTAAGGTTTGCAACGATAGCGAAGTAGAAGTCTACCTCCTCGCCAGCTGCTGCGAAATCCAAAGCAGTAACGTTAAGGTCAGCCTGCTTCAAAGTGATGTTAGTATCACCGAAAGTAGCCTTAGCCTTCTTCATATCAGCCATATCCTCTGACTTAGAAACGTAGAGGTTATGAACCTGTGCAGTAGCTACACCGAAGTCTGCCTTGGTGTACTCTACAACGATGTCAGCACCACCATCCTCGAGGGCGCAACCCTGGATGTCACCCAAAACAGGTGCCACGGCGTTCTCTGGAATGTACTGCACATCGATATGCTCCTGTGTACACGATGCCATCGTGAGACCCGCAAGAGCCATGATGCTATATAATAACTTTTTCATTTCTGTTAGTTTTATTCGTTAAACGTGACTAACTCTATCTATTAGTAACCAGCGTTCTGCTTGAGGTTACCGTTAGCGTTTACATCTGCTGGTGGCAATGGGAAGAGGTTACGGTGATCAGCAACTGCCTGACCCTCCTTTGCAGAACCCTTGTACTCCCAGAGGTATGCGTCGGTTGTGAACTGACCGTAGCGGATGAGGTCAGAACGACGGCAACCCTCCCACAAGAGCTCGCGTGAACGCTCGTCAAGAACATCCTGAGCTGTGAATGAAGTTACCTTATCAAGACCTGCGCGCTCGCGAACAGCGTTCAACGATGCAAGACCCTTAGCCTGGTCAGCCTTACCACGTGCAGCACACTCAGCCAACATAAGGTGAGCATCAGCAACACGGAACAAAGGCCAGTCAGTATCTACGTGACCATTTGCGCTTGCTGCAGTGCCATCGTGGTTAATGTTAGTGAACTTCTGTGACTTGTAACCACCTGAAGTGAAGGTGAAGATGTCAACGATCTCAGTGCCGTAGTCGGTGAAGAACATAGCACGAACATCACCCTCAGCGTAACGCTCAGAAACCTGCTTTGTTACTGACAAACCACCCCAACCAGAAGAGATACCTGCAGGGATCATGTCACCACCAGTACCAGCGAAGATGAGGAAGTTAGTACCACCGTAAGAGGTAGTGTTGATACCATCGTGAGGAACAGCGAAGATAATCTCGTTGTTAGCACCGAAAGTAGCATTTGCAGTCTGGAGGTGGTTGTCTGCGCAGAACAACTCAGCGAAGTTAGTGTGGAGGTTGTACTTGCCTACGAGGTCCTCGCAAATAGCAGCACACTCAGCGTAGCGATCCTGGCCTACGTAAACCTCAGCGTTGAGGTACAACTTAGCAAGAATCATCTTCACGAAGCCCTTGTCGCAACGACCGTAAACGTTAGTACCCTCAGCTGCGAGGTCGTTACCCTCGATAAGTTCCTTACACTCCTTCTCGATGTATGTGAAGAGCTCGTCACGCTTGATCTGACGTGGACCAACAGCGCCTACAGAGTCGTCCTCAGTAGAGAAAGGTACGTTACCGAACATGTCGATAGCGTGGTAGTAAGACAAAGCACGCAATGCGCGAGCCTCAGCGATGAGAGCCTCCTTATTCTGGAACTCTACACCTGCGGGGTTAGCCTCAACCTGGCGGATAAGCTCGTTGCAGAGACCTATCTGGTAGAAAATACGGTAGTACATAGCAACGATAAACTGGTTAGAAGCCTGCCAGTTCATGTTGTGCATGTCGGGTAGACCAGTATCGTTCCAGCAGCAAGTAGCCTCGTCAGTTGTCAAGCACTGGAGGTTGAAGTAAGCACGGAGGTACTGACCGAAACCACCGTCAACACCACTAATATCGGGACCGCCGTTAGCACCATCTGATGATGAGCAAGCAAGACCCTGGTAGCACTTTGCAAGCAAAGCCTCGAAAGCCGCCTCGTCCTTCAAGACATCCTGAGGAAGCTGTACGTTAGGATCGATAGGAGTTACGTCCAAATCGTTAACGCACGAGCTCAAGCCGAGAGTGAAAACTCCGGCAACAGCCAACATTAAAACTTTAATATTTTTCATAATACTTATTCGATTTTAGACGATTAGAAATTGAACTTCACACCAAGGATGTAGGTACGAGGACGTGGGTACATGTTGTTGTCGATACCAGAGAAGATCTCAGGATCGATACCCTTGTAACCAGTGAATGTAGCTACGTTTGATACAGTACCGAATACGTCGAGTGAAAGACCGCGGTCGCAAGCCTTACCAAGATCGAAACGATAGCTCAATGTGATGTTGTCGAGCTTCAAGAATGAAGCGTTACGCACGTAGTAGTCGCTCAAATACTGACCTGATGAACGGAAGTTTGTCATAGGTGCAGTAACAACACGGTTGTTAGTGAAGTTGTTTGTCCAGAGGTCTGTCAAAAGCTCACCATTTGAAGAGATGTTGTCGTATACGTAGTTGCCGATGTTAGCGTGTGCCGATACAGCAAGTGTAAGAGCCTTCCAAGAGAGCTGTGTGTTGAAACCGATAGTTACATCGGGCGCAGCCTTCTTGTAAACATACTTATCGCTCTCGTTAACTACGCCGTCACCATTGCGGTCAACGTACAAGCCCTCGATGGGGTTGCCGTTCTGATCGTAGATCTGCTGGTATACGTAGAATGAGTTAGTAGGCTGACCTGTCTGCTGAACCTGGCAAGTACCACCAACACCACCTGAGTAACCACCAGTGTCAACACCGTAGTAACCCTCAGCCTCGTCGTCGTTTGTCAAACGAGTGATCTCGTTCTTGTTCCAAGCAACGTTAGCACCGATGTTCCAGTACCAATCCTTAGTCTGGATAGCAATAGCGTTCAACTCAACCTCGACACCGATATTCTTCAAGTCACCGATGTTTGCGTTGAGGTAGTTAGTGAGGTTAGCACCTGCAGGAACGGGAGTCCAGTTCAAGAGGTCCTTAGTCTCGCGGTAGTAGAAGTCTGCGCTTGCTGTGATGCGACCATCGAGGAAACCGAAGTCAACACCAGCGTTGTAAGTAGTAGTAGTCTCCCACTTAAGGTCTGCGTTGTAACCTACAGGCTTGATAGGATATACGATGTTACCCTCGCCATAACCACCGAATGGGTAGTATGAACCAAGCTGGTTATTATAATAGGTAGGAAGTGAATCGTACAAGCCACCTACATCCTGCTGACCAGTCTGACCGTAGCTCAAACGTACCTTCAATGCTGACAAAGCGTCAACATCCTCCAAGAATGACTCATTCTTAGCGTTCCATGCCAACGCTACTGATGGGAAGATACCCCACTTGTTGTTAGCGAAGCGTGATGTACCATCGGCACGCAAAGTAGCGGTGATAGAGTAGCGACCTGCGTAAGAGTAGTTAGCACGACCGAAGAATGATACGAGGAAGTACTCGCTCTTTGAAGTCTTAGGCTCAGAGCTCCAGTAGTTAGCTGCAGTAGGATCCAAAGCTACATAAGGCTCATCGCTGTATACATCCCACTTAGCTACATCAGCAACACGGTTAGTTGCGTTGTATGACTGAGTGTAGAAGTGCTGCCATGAGTAACCCAACATTACGTCGAATGAGTGGTCGCCCAAGGTCTTAGCGTAAGCACCGTAGAACTCCAAAGTCTGGTCGCGACGGAGCTGTGAGTAGTCGGTGTGTGAACCTGAACCAGCGTCACCTGTAGAGTGGATAGACTGCTCAGCACCAGGAAGAACATCAACAGTACCGTTAGACTTAGAAACGTCAACACCGAGGTTCAAGTTCAAACGAAGATCCTCGAAACCGTGAATCTTATAGTCGATCTGAGCGTTACCTACGAAGCGCTTAGCTGTAGAAACGTCAACCTTCTCGTTCAACATAGCAACGGGGTTCTGGTTAGCCATTGTGTTGTGCTTACCATCAACACCACGCCATGAGTGGTAACCGTGAATGCCACCATCCTCGTTTGCGAGGTATACGGGCTTAGTAGGATCGTACTGAACAGCCTGTGAGATAGCACCCTCGTTAGCGAAACGAGAATCCATGATCATACCCTTACCATTAAGGCTGATAGTAAGGTGGTTGTCCAAAAGCTGAGGATTGAGGTTCAATGAGAGAGTGTGACGAGACATGTTAGATGTCTTCAAAGTACCATCCTGGTTCATGTAACCGTAAGATACACGATATGGGAGGTTGTTCTTCTCACCCATCTTTACGTTACCTGACAATGATACGTTACCCTCGTATGACTGTGCGAGCTGGTAGATCTCGCGCTGCCAATCAGTGTTGATGTAGTTGCCGTTAGCATCTGTGTACTTTGTAGCTGAACGGTAAGCATCAGTATCCTGAGTGCCGTAGTACCACTCCAAAGCCTGACGCATCTCATCACCAGTCATTACGTCAACGTAACGAGAGTTCTGGCTCAACGATGCTGTGAAGTCAACAGAGACGTGAGGAATGTTTGAATCGTACTTAGAACCCTTCTTTGTTGTGATGATGATGACACCGTTTGACGCGCGTGAACCGTAGATAGCGGTTGCAGAAGCATCCTTCAAAACAGTGAATGACTCGATATCTGATGGGTTGATAGATGCCAAAGCGTTGGCAGTACCAGAGATACCAGAGTTAGAGATAGGAAGACCATCAACAACGATCAATGGGTCGTTAGAAGCGTTGAGTGAAGAACCACCACGGATACGGATAGTAGCTGCTGAACCAGGAGCACCGCTACCAGAGGTGATTACAACACCTGCCGACTTACCACGAAGAAGGTCGGTGGGTGAAGTAGCAAGACCCTTGTTAGTCTGATCTGCCTTTACGGTAGAGATCGAACCTGTAAGGTCGTTCTTCTTCACAACGCCATAACCGATGACTACGACGTCATCAATCATCTCAGAGTCGTCCTCCAAGACTGCGTTTGCGAGAAGGTCAGAGTTTGCTGCGAGAGCCAAAGTCT
>JAEZPN010000113.1 GCA_023413645.1 Bacteroidota bacterium | reverse complement strand
GGTGGTGCTTCGGCATTCTCTCGCGAGTGGGACTACAAGCGTATGCGCGAGATCGCTGATAAGGTAGGTGCTTTGTTGCTTGTTGATATGGCACACACTGCAGGTCTCATCGCTGCAGGCTTGTTGGACAACCCCGTTAAGTATGCACACATCGTGACATCTACAACACATAAGACTCTTCGTGGTCCTCGTGGTGGTATTATCCTTATGGGCAAGGACTTCGACAACCCATGGGGCTACACAACTCCTAAGGGCGTAGTGAAGAAGATGTCTCAGATTTTGAACTCTGCAGTATTCCCCGGCATCCAGGGCGGTCCATTGGAGCACGTCATCGCAGCTAAGGCTGTAGCCTTTGGCGAGGCTCTCACTCCCGAGTATAAGGAGTACCAGAAGCAGGTAGTTAAGAACTCACAGGCTTTGGCTGAGGCTCTCACAAAGCGTGGTTACAAGATCGTATCTGGCGGTACTGACAACCACCTAATGCTCGTTGATTTGCGCACTAAGTTCCCCGAGTTGACAGGTAAGCTCGCAGAGAAGTGCTTGGTAGCAGCAGACATTACCACAAACAAGAACATGGTGCCATTCGACTCACGCACACCTTTCACAACATCTGGTTTGCGCTTCGGTACTCCTGCCATCACTACACGTGGTGTGAAGGAGGATAAGATGGACTACATCGCAGAGCTTATTGACCGCGTGTTGTCTGATCCAGAGAACGAGGAGAACATCGCAGCAGTACGCAAGGACGTAAATGCTATGATGGAGCAGTACCCCTTGTTCGCATGGTAGTATAACAACCCAATATGGTGGACTGGAGCAATGTGCTTCAGTCCACCATTACGTAGAACACACTAAAACACAAACTATTATGAAGAAGTTTTTTATCATCGCCTTTGCAGCCCTCTTGGCTATTGGTTGCACTGACGCACAGAAGCAGAATATCACCGACACAGAGGTTGATGCAGCTATCACACTTGCTAATGCCGGTTTCAAGAATATCGCCTTCGAGGAGGGCATGTCACTCAGCATGAACCGCGACGGCGAGGCTGTAGTTTTGGTATTCACTCAGGACCTCGGCAAGAATAGCGGCAACTTCCAGCTTGGTGGTCTCATAATTGAGAATATGACAAACGAGGCGCTCATCAAGTACGCAACACAGTATCCTCAGGTTGTTACAGCAATGAACGAGGTGTTTGAGTATGGCTACGACATCCGCATCGAGTATCACGACGCCAACAAAGGCAAGATTATCGCAGTAAAGATTACTCGCGCTGATCTTGAGAAATACACACAGGCAGAGTAAGTAGCAGCTTAGCTAAACAATATAAGGGATGCCCATGTGGCATCCCTTATTATTTATAACGTAGCAAAAGAGAACCTCCCAAGGTTGTACATTTAAGTACCATCCTTGGGAGGTTTACTTTTGGGGTTATGCCGTCGGAGATTAGTCCTCCTCAATTACGCCTGTCCAGTTACAAGTAATCTTATTACCTTTATAGTCCATGCCGTTGAGGATTACGGTGTGTGTGCCGTTGCCGTTGTCGATGAACTCGGCAGTACCGCTCTTAATCATAGCATAGTTCTTATAGCCACTTGCTGAGCCACCACCGTACTCATAGAACCAGCTACCTACAGCCTGAGCGTACTTATTTGTGAAACCAGCCATCATAACGAGTTTACCTGGTTTATCTGAGATAGTGTACTTGCCAGCAAACTTACCATCCTTAGATGTATTGTCAGTGATAAGGTCAAACTGGAGAGTGTCGCCATAAACATAGCCACCCGACTTGTTCATGAGGTAGATGGTGTAGTTAGAGTAGCCTGTCTGCCAGTAGTCGCCCTCGTAGCCCCACTTTGCGCGGTGCTCACCGTCGAACGTAACGTGGCGGTCACCTGTGAGTGTTGACTGCGCCTCGCCATCCTGACCATCTGTCACATTTCCACTGCCGTTATCGCCATTATCGGGGTTCTCGCCGCTTACATCCTCAAGCTGAAGGCTACCGAAGAATGTAACTCGGTGGAGCTTACCCTCGATAGTAACCTCGAGGACAATCTTGTTTGCCGATACGACCATCTTGGCATTGGTCAAGTACTTCGATGATGTGGTCTCGACGCTGTCGCCAGTAAGGATAAGCTGACTGTTCTCGCTGTTGATTGTATAGGGGTTGCCAGTGTTCGACTTATCGAATGTATATGTACCCAATGGGAGCGTAAGGCTCTTGTTTGCGGGTGAGAAGCAGTCGATGTAGTAGTATGTGCCGTTTGTATATGCCTGACCACCGTTGTTGAGACCCTGGTCCGAAAGGAAGAATGCGTAGCGGTCAGCGCCCTCACCATACTTCTCGCCATAGTAGTAGCCATTGAGGAACGATGCTGTGAACTCCACATCAGCCTCGGTGTTGTTGCCACCACCGTTATCATCACCGCTCGTACCACCAGCCTTCTGCTGTATTGTCACGGTTGCAGTCTCCTTGCCATAGCTAAGCTGAACAACGGCTACGCGCTGTAGGCCAGTGTTTGCCATAACATCTATTATGATTACGCCTGTGGTTGGTGATGTGACACTCTTAATCATCTCGTTGCCACTAACAACATTAGTCTCTACAGACTCGCCCGCAATAGCATCCTTAATTGTGTAGGTGATAGCCACATTGCCACCCTCAGCCTCCATCTTAACCGTAGTCTCTGATGTGATGGTGAGATGCTTCAATGCACCAACCTCATTCTCGGCATCGCAGGCTACAAATAGCATAGCAACACCCAATGTGATAAGTGTAAAAAGTCTTTTCATTTAAGTATTTGATTTAGATTATTGTCCTAACAAAATGCAAATATATATAAAATTACGCAAACATACAAATGGCATATGCCTTGCTATGCGGTGAGCGTATGCTACTTAGGATTATAAACATACTCACGCTTGTTGCGAGCATACTGCTCCTCGCCTCGCTCTCGGCAGAGATTATCTACTCTGAGGAGCTGGCGCGTTTCTCCGAGGGTTACTCGTGGGCTATGTTTGGCGTATGCCTTATATTTATTATAGACTTCTTCGCCCTGATGGCACACACACCACACCCGTGGCGCTTTCTTCTAAAGAATTTCGTTGTGCTGCTACTCTCAATACCCTATCACACGCTACTCATGTGGTTCAATGTCGCTGTGGGACACAATGGCGAGATGCTGCTGAGTGGTATTGTTATGTTGCGCGCGGTAATGGCACTATATATAACATTGAGGTGGCTTATAGCACGGCGCACCACACGCCTGCTGTGGGCATATATCGCTACGGTGGCCGTCTGCACCTACTTCTCGGCGCTATTCTTCTACGAATATGAGGCACCAGTAAATAGCGCGGTGCATGGCTTTGGCGATGCACTCTGGTGGGCATGTATGAATATGACCACGGTTGGTGCCGAGATATTTCCCGTCACAGCCATAGGCAAGGTTATATGCGTGGTGCTACCCATTATAGGCATGGCGATGTTTCCTGTGTTCACGGTCTATGTCACCTCGCTATACACCCCGCGCGAAAGGCGTGGCACGACACTTGCAGATGATGGCACGAACAAAAACCAAGAAAAGAGATGAAAAAGAATCTACTATTTTTTGCTATTGCCATGGGCGTAGTTGCGCTTGTGGGCTGTAAACACAGTAATGATTGGAGTCATGAGGAGCGCCAGGAGGTTCGCAACGAACTTAACAACTACCGCGACATGGTCTATTTGGAGGACCTCCAGGAGATTGAGTTTGACGATTTCTCGGGCGATGTCATCGATGCTATCGAGATTGACTACCCCACCTACACACTCTATTATGAGTTGCCTGGTCGTGGCGATACGCTCGACGTCTATGTGGTATCGACAATCGTCGAAAGACTCGATACCGACCCTCACAACCTACGCCACATCTTCCCCTACTCGTGGCTCGTTACCGAGGGTGTGCTCCCCGCAGGCATGGACAATCAGGCACAGCGCGCCTTCTACGACTGTCTTTCACAGAAGGTTAAGCGCTACTACCACACCTCACATCGCTTCTTGTATGCCTTGATGCACGACCCCAACGCCATTGGAAATGTGGTGCAGATGCAGAACGAATGCGCCATGGAGCTCTTCGATTGGGGTGTCGAGGTGGACGAGACTGTTGAGGTCGTAACGACAAATTAGCACAGACTTTTACCCTTGCATAGTTAAGTATAAAGTTGGTTCCGAGTCTCTCGGATGATGAAGGGGATGGATGGCAAGATGTCATTCGCCCCTTCTCGCTATTGCATAATTAAAAAAAAATCTTTAATTTTGTGGCACTTTATAAATCAAACTTAAATAAAAAAGCTATGGGACTACTTCAGGAGTTTAAGGCATTTGCCCTTAAGGGTAATGTGATGGATATGGCAGTCGGTGTTATCATCGGTGGTGCCTTTGGTAAGATTGTAACATCGTTGGTTAACGACATCATCATGCCTGGTGTAGGTATCTTGGTGGGTGGCACAGACTTCAAGGATTTGAAGGTTACCCTTAAGGAGGGTGTAGCAGCTGTTGACGCTCAGGATGCTGTTGTTGCTACCGAGACCGTTTTCAACGAGGCAGGCGAGATTCTCTACAACGTAGGTGATGTTATCACTCCCGCTGTTGAGGCTGTACCCGCAGTTGACCCCGTATATCTTACTTATGGCGCATTCGTGCAGAACATCGTTGACTTCCTTATCATTGCAATCAGCGTATTCGTAATGATTAAGATCTTCAACAAGCTCACATCTATCCGCCTCAAGAAGAAGCAGGAGGAGGAGGCAGCGGCTGCTGCAGAGCCCGCTCCAGCACCAGAGCCAGAG
>JAEZPN010000053.1 GCA_023413645.1 Bacteroidota bacterium | reverse complement strand
ACTATTCAGCAAAAGAGATTAAGAACATCGTTCTTATTGGTGCGCCTGGCGCCGGTAAAACTACCCTTGCAGAGGCAATGGCTTTCGAGGGTAAGGTAATTGACCGCAGGGGTAGCATCGAGAATAACAACACTATCTCGGATAACACAGATATCGAGCATGAGTACAAGCGCTCGATCTATTCTACAACCCTCTTCACAGAGTTCATGAACCGCAAGCTCAACATCATCGACTGCCCCGGTTCAGACGACTTCTGTGGTTCTCTCTTCTCAGCGTTTAAGGTTGGTGACGTTGGCGTTATGGTGCTCAACGCACAGAATGGCTGGGAGGTAGGCTCAGAGCTTCAGTCACGCTACGCTCGCATCCTTAACAAGCCTCTTATCGGCGTTGTTAACCAGCTCGACGGCGACAAGGCTAACTATGAGGCTACTCTCGAGGGTATCCGCGCTAACTCTTCTGTTAAGCCCGTTATCGTACAGTATCCCGTAAATCAGGGTGCAGGCTTCGACTCATTCATCGACGTATTGATGATGAAGCTCTACAAGTTCGTGGACGAGAACGGTAAGCGTGAGGAGTATGACATTCCTGAGAACGAGTTGGAGCGTGCACAGGCTTTGAACCAGGAGCTTGCTGAGGCTGCTGCAGTTTATGATGATGCACTTATGGAGCTCTACTTCGAGAAGGGTTCACTCACACAGGACGATATCCGTGCAGGTTTGAAGCTCGGCGTATCTAAGCGTGACATCATGCCTATCTTCTGTGCTTCAGGTAAGCGCGACATCGGTACTAAGCGTCTCATGGAGTTCATCATCAACGTAGGTCCTGGTCCATTGAAGGCTCCCGCATTCCTCTCAACTGAGGGTGAGGAGATCTTGGCTAACGACAACGAGCCCGCTGTAGCATTCGTATTCAAGAGCCAGATCGAGCAGCATATCGGTGAGATCACCTACTTCCGCGTAGTTCGTGGTAAGGTGACTGAGGGTATGGAGCTTGTAAACTCTCGCACAGGCAACAAGGAGAAGGTATCACAGCTCTTCGCAGTTGCTGGTAAGAACCGCATCAAGGTTACTGAGCTCTCAGCAGGTGACATCGGTTGCACCGTTAAGCTTAAGGGCACACGTACAAACGATACATTGGCAGCTCCCGCAACTCCCGTTGCTGTTGAGCCTATCGTATTCCCCGAGCCTCGCTACCGCGCAGCAGTTAAGGCTAAGGAGCAGAACGACGAGGAGAAGCTCGGCAAGCTTTTGAACGACGCTAAGTTCGAGGATCCTACAATCCTTGTAGAGTACTCTAAGGAGCTTAAGCAGACTATTATTCAGGGTCAGGGTGAGCACCACTTGAACATCCTCAAGCAGCGTCTTTCTGCTGAGAACAAGATGGAGATCGAGTACTTCGCACCTAAGATCCCATATCGTGAGACTATCACTAAGGTAGCACAGGCAGACTACCGCCACAAGAAGCAGTCTGGTGGTTCTGGTCAGTTTGGTGAGGTTCACATGGTTATCGAGCCTTACTTCGAGGGTATGCCCGAGCCTACTAAGTACAAGGTTAACGGTCAGGAGATCGCTGTCAGCCTCAAGGGTAAGGAGGAGTACGATCTTCCATGGGGTGGTAAGTTGCAGTTCTACAACTCAGTTGTAGGTGGTGCTATCGACACACGCTTCATGCCTGCTATCTTGAAGGGTATCATGGAGAAGATGGATGAGGGTCCATTGACAGGTTCTTACGCACGTGACATCCGCGTAGTTGTTTACTACGGTAAGATGCACCCAGTAGATTCAAACGAGCTCTCATTTAAGCTTGCAGGCCGTAACGCATTCAAGGATGCCTTCCGCAACGCAGGTCCTAAGATTATGGAGCCTATCTACAACGTTGAGGTCCTCACTCCTAGCGAGTACATGGGTGCCGTTATGAGCGATCTTCAGAACCGCCGTGCTATGATTATGGGTATGGAGTCAGATAAGGGCTTCGACCGCCTCAACGCACGCGTGCCTCTTGCAGAGCTCTACCGCTACTCAACATCATTGTCATCACTCACTTCAGGTGCTGCTACATACACAATGCAGTTTGCATCATACGAGCAGGTTCCTGCCGACGTACAGGATAAGCTCTTGAAGGCTTACACAGACACCGACGAAGAGTAATTTGTAATTATAAGGCAGACATCTACTGCCGCTAACAAAAATTGCCACCAATGGGACGTACGTCAAGTACTACCCATCGGTGGCATTTTTGCCGAGCGTTGTATCTGCAGCCTTCTAATCCCAAATTCAATTTCTTGTGATAAGGGGTCATTTGCGACCTCTCAATTAATAGCCAGAATGGGACGTACGTCAAGTACTACCCATCCTGGCTATTTTCATGTCGAGGTCACACCTAACCCCTTCTGACAAGAAATTAGGTCGTGGTGATAATCGCGGTGGAGGATTAAGGGAATTAGGGAAATTAGGGAGATTAAGGAGATTAGGGAGGGGGAGTTCTGGTAGATTACTACTATGTGCTCTCTCCCTATATTCCTTAAACTCCTTAAATTCCTTAACCCCACCAACATCCTCGGCTGCCCCATACTCCCTAAATTCCTTATACTCATTAAATATATACCCTCTGCTTTCCTATTTTTGCACTCTCAACCCCAAAAAAGTCGGTCTTTTATTTCAAAACTTAAGAATTGTTTTGTATCTTTGTAGTTGATTGTAGCCATGTGCTTAATTTTCGAATAATCTTTTAACACAATAACTAAAACTTTACGACCATGTACGGAAAATTTCAGCAGCATTTGCAGAATGAGTTGGCAGAGATTAAGGCTGCCGGTTTGTACAAGACTGAGCGTATCATCGAGTCTCCACAGCGTGCCGAGATCGATGTAGCTAACCGCCCCGTTTTGAACTTCTGCGCTAACAACTACCTCGGCCTCTCTGACAACCAGCGTCTCGTAGATGCTGCAAAGAAGGCTCTTGATGAGCGTGGCTTCGGTATGTCATCAGTACGTTTCATCTGTGGCTGCCAGGATATTCACAAGCAGTTGGAGAAGGCTATCGCTGACTACTTCGGCACTGAGGATACTATCCTCTACGCTGCTTGCTTCGATGCTAACGGTGGTGTATTCGAGCCTTTGTTCACAGCTGAGGATGCTATCATCTCTGACGCCCTCAACCACGCATCTATCATCGACGGTGTACGTCTTTGCAAGGCACAGCGCTACCGCTATGCTAACGCAGACATGGCAGAGCTCGAGGAGTGCTTGAAGCAGGCTCAGGCACAGCGCTTCCGCATCATCGTTACTGATGGTGTATTCTCTATGGATGGTAACGCTGCTCCACTTGACAAGATTTGCGAGCTCGCAGAGAAGTATGACGCTCTCGTAATGGTTGACGAGTGTCACTCTGCAGGTGTACTTGGTAAGACTGGTCGCGGTATCACTGAGCTCTACGACCTCCGTGGTAAGGTAGACATCCTCACAGGTACTCTCGGTAAGGCATTTGGTGGTGCTGTAGGTGGCTTCACAACAGGCCGCAAGGAGATCATCGACATGCTCCGTCAGCGTTCACGTCCTTACCTCTTCTCTAACTCATTGCCACCCGCAGTAGTAGGTGCATCTATCGAGATGTTCAAGATGCTCGAGGAGAGCGATGCACTTCACGATCAGCTTGTTGCAAACGTTGAGCACTTCCGCTCAAAGATGGTTGCTGCTGGCTTCGACATCAAGCCTACAGTATCTGCTATCTGCGCAGTTATGCTCTACGATGCTAAGCTCTCACAGGACTTCGCAGCAGAGCTCCAGCAGGAGGGTGTATTCGTAACAGGTTTCTACTACCCAGTAGTTCCAAAGGGTCAGGCACGTATCCGCGTTCAGGTTTCTGCAGGTCACACTACAGAGCAGCTTGACCGTTGCGTTGAGGCCTTTATCAAGGTTGGTAAGAAGCTTGGCGTCCTCAAGTAATTTTTCGTGATAAGGGGTCATTCTCGGCCCATCACTAAAGTAAACCGCCCAGGGCTGTACATCATAGTACTATCCCTGGGCGATTTCTTTTGCGATAGACCAAGCCTAACCCCTTCTGACGAAAAATTGGTAAACCGCTGATGTAGGTTGGTCATCGCCACATCTGCACCACTCTGACAAGAAATTGGGCCTACCGCTGATGAAAGTTGACAACACCACATCTCACGACTTCTGACGAAAAATTGGGTGGCTGGTGATTAGGGAAAATAAGGAATATAGGGAATTTAGGGAATATAGTGAGAGTGTTGGCAGAATATATTACTTCCTCCCTATATTCCTTAATCTCCTTAATCTCCTTAAATTCTATGACCTCCCTTTCCTCATAAAATCACTATCTCTTTTGCTCTATTCAAAAATATATATTATTTTTGTGGGATAAGATTCCATAGAGTTATAACAATAAAACCATTATACAATGTCGGTAATTAGACTAACCAAAGAGTTTACCTTCGAGGCGGCGCATATGTTGGAGGGCTATGACGGCCTTTGTCGCGAGATTCACGGTCACTCATACCGTCTCTTTGTGACTATCAAGGGTGAACCACAGAGCGACCCCGAGTCGCCTAAGATGGGTATGGTGATGGATTTCGGTCTCTTGAAGCGCATAGTAAACGAGCAGATTGTAAATCGCCTCGACCACGCCTTCATGATGCGTAATACGCCCATGGCGGAGGAGGTATGCCAGAACCTCGGCTACAACTTCTCGCGAGTGGTGCTCACCGACTACCAGCCTACGTGCGAGAATATGCTCGCCGACTTTGCGGAGCGCCTCTTGGGTGCGCTACCCGAGGAGATTGAGTTATACTCGTTGCGTCTTCACGAGACTGCCACATCCTATGCTGAGTGGTTCGCCTCGGACAACTTCTAAACCCGCTTAAACACCCGCACAAAGATGAGTAGACGCCTATTCCTGATAGATGCCTATGCGCTGATATACAAGTACTACTACGCCTTTATGGGGCGTCCCATGCGTAGTCGTGACGGCATGAATACCTCGGTGGTCTTTGGCTTCACAAAGTTCTTGCGCGACCTCCTAAAGCGCGAGAACCCCGACCTTATAGGTGTGGCATTCGACCCTCCAGGGGGTAGCTTCCGCCGCGAGATGTTTCCCGAGTATAAGGCTAACCGCCCACCCACGCCCGAGGATATTAAGATCTCGGTGCCCTACGTGAAGCGTTTGTTGGAGGCGATGTGCATACCCATTCTCGAGGTGCAGGGCTTCGAGGCGGATGACGTAATTGGCACACTCGCAAAGCGTGGCGCAGAGGCGGGATACGACGTATTTATGGTAACGCCCGACAAGGATTATGGTCAGCTTGTCGATGATAAGTGCTTGATATACAACCAGAAGGGTGACGATATTATTCATACCGATCGTGCTGCTATCGAGGCGAAGTATGGCTTTAGCGACCCCGTATTGGTGCGCGACGTATTGGCACTATGGGGTGATGCTTCGGATAACATTCCCGGTGTACCGGGCATCGGTGAGAAGGGTGCTGCGAAGCTCGTAAGGGAGTGGGGTACAGCCGAGAATATCCTCGCAAATGCCGACAAGATTGGTGGTAAGACGGGTAAGAATATTGCCGAGTGGGGTGACAAACTGCTGCTTGCTAAGGAGTTGACAACCATACGCTTGGATGCTCCCATAGAGTTTGATGAGGCGGCACTTACAGTATGCTGCCCTAACTATACCGAGCTAAAGGCTTTGTATGTAGAGTTGAACTTCACTTCGTTCCTTCGCGACTTGGAGAATATGGCCCCCGCAGAGCCAGTGGCTGCCACCCCAAAGCAGGAGCCACAGACGCAGCTTCAGGAGGTTGCGCGTGCTAAGGCCGAGGCTAAGCGTCGTGCCTCATTGGAGGGTCAGGGTGACCTCTTTGCGATGTTTGATGCTCCAGCTGCACCAACAACTACCCCCGCAGAACCTATTGCGGTAGTTGAGGAGGTGGCAGAGATTGAGGGCTTTGCAACGCTTGCAACGACCGAGCACGACTATCGTATCATCAAGAGTGTCGGCGAGTTGCAGGAGGTGGTGACCTACCTCTCTACATTTGGGGAGTTCTGCTTCGACACCGAGACTACAGGTGTCGACCCCAATACCTGCCGCATCGTGGGCATGTCGTTTGCCGCAGAGTCATTCAAGGCGTGGTACTTGCCTTTCGGCGATGCAAATCGTGCGGATTATATAAATATTTTGCGCCCGCTCTTTGAAAATGAGGCGATTGCAAAGATTGGTCAGAACATAAAGTACGACCTTATGGTGCTCGCGAGGTTGGGCATTGCGGTGCGTGGCAAGAAGATTGACACCATGCTCCTGCACTATTTGCTCGACTCGGAGTCGCGCCATAGCATGGACTTTTTGGCGGAGCGCTACCTCAACTATTCGCCCATCTCAATCGAGACCCTTATAGGTAAGGGTGCAAAGCAGTTGACGATGGATATGGTTGGCGTAGAGCGTGTTGCGGAGTACGCAGCAGAGGATGCAGATGTCACGTTGCGCCTAAAGCATGTTCTCTACTCGGAGGTGGAGAAGATGGGTATGAACAATCTGTATCACAACATCGAGGCCCCGATGATTGATGTGCTCGCAGCAATGGAGTTGGCGGGTGTTACGGTAGATGCTGAGGCCTTGGCACGCTACGCTGTGGAGTTGCGCGAGATGTTGCAGCGCCTTGAGAGTGAGGTGCGTGAGTTGGCAGATGAACCATCTCTTAACATCAACTCATCGCGCCAGTTGGGTGAGGTGCTCTTCGCAAAGTTGCGCATTGCGGCAAAGCCCAAGATGACAAAGACAAAGCAGTTCTCAACCGAGGAGGAGTACTTGCAGGGCTTTGCGCACGACTTCCCCATCGTAAGCAAAATATTGGAGTATCGCGGTGTGAAGAAACTCCTATCGACATATGTCGAGGCGTTGCCCGAGTTGATAAATCGCGAGACCGGTAAGATACATACATCATATAATCAGGCAGTTACGGCTACGGGTAGATTGTCTTCTACAAATCCCAATTTGCAGAATATCCCCGTGCGTGATGCCTTAGGTAAGCCCATTCGTGCGGCCTTCGTAGCGTCGGATGCGGAACATACGTTGGTTGCTGCCGACTACTCGCAGATTGAGCTTCGTCTTATGGCGCACCTAAGCAAGGATGAGGCGCTCATCGAGGCCTTCAAGCAGGGCGAGGATATCCACGCTGCGACTGCCGCACGCCTCTACAACAAGAGCGTGGCAGAGGTGTCGAGCGATGAGCGACGTAGTGCCAAGACTGCTAACTTCGGTATCATCTACGGTATCTCGGCATTCGGCTTGGCACAGCGCCTTGATATCTCAAATCGCGATGCTAAGGCACTTATAACCAACTACTTCGAGACATATCCTGGCGTTAAGCGATATATGGACGATGCTGTGGCAAAGGCTACGACCGAGGGCTATGTGGAGACGATGTTTGGTCGCAGACGCACGCTCCACGACATAGCATCCTCAAACCGCACGGTGCGTGGTCTTGCGGAGCGAAACGCCATAAATGCCCCCATTCAGGGCTCGGCGGCCGACATCATGAAGCTCGCAATGGTGGAGATATACCGTCGCTTCGAGGCCGAGGGCATACGTTCTAAGATGATTATGCAGGTGCACGATGAGGTTGTCATCGACACGCTCAACGAGGAGCTCGAGAGCGTGAAGCGCATAGTCAAGGAGGCGATGGAGAGCGTGGCGACGCTTAGCGTACCCCTTATCGCAGAGGTAAATAGCGCATCAAACTGGCTCGATGCCCATTAGTATAGGTCGCTTCACCCTGCGTTTTGGTAGGTTCACCCTACAATTTGTGGCACTTTGCGGGATTTTTGCTGTGCTCATAAAGAAATTTTATTACCTTTGTAATAAAGAGATACCCCCCAGCGTTGGGTATATGAGCTGATAAACACTGAAGTAACAACTAAAATATAGAGTCATGAAAAGGTCACTTATAATATTGCCGATTGTTGCGATGGCACTCGCACTCTCGGGATGTACGGCGATGTTCAACTCGTCGGCATACGGCACAAGCGATCTCTATAGGACAAATAATCGTGCAGAGGTTGCTGTGTTGCTTAAGGCCGAGGCCGAAGCGGAGCGTCTCGAGGCTGAGGCACGTCAGGCACAGTGGCAGGCACGCATTGCCGAGGCTAATGCTCAGGCTGCCGAGGCGGAGTACTATGCTACGATAAATAACCAGCCATCTTATACAAACATTGTGGCTGACGACTACCAGAGTGCCTACGCACGTCGTCTCTATGGCTTCCAGTCGCCAACCTACAACATGCCTTCGAGCTACTACAACTTGGTAAATAGCAGCTCTATCTACTACGTTACGGCCTACGACCCCTCATATTACAACGTGATGGTGTCGGGCAACCAGGTGTGGG
>JAEZPN010000024.1 GCA_023413645.1 Bacteroidota bacterium | reverse complement strand
TGCCGAGGGAGTGCCAAAGGCTATGGTGCTTTACAAACTGAGAACCATCGATAAGCGCATTGCAGAACTTATAGCACGTATGGCTGCGGGAGAGGATGACGAGGATTTAGTATCTCTCGTTGCGAAGTATCAGGGTGTACGTGTGGAGATTGCACGAACAATCGGCCGACTCATATAGTAAAAAAAGGGTGGGGCCCAGAGTGCTAACGTATCACTACGCTGGCGGTGTGCAAACAGAAAATAAACTTAAAAGATGTGTAAAACATATCAAAGATAAAAGAATTAATTACCTTTATCCGGGACCACCCGCTTGCACTCGTTCAAAACTTGTGCCGAGCAAGGGTTTAACCGTGTAAAACGATAATATGGCAGACTATAAAAATGTAAATATACGAAACAAGCGCGCTACGTTCGACTACGAGATTATCGAGGAGTACATCGCGGGTATCGTGCTTGTGGGTACTGAGATAAAGTCGCTACGTCTGGGCAAGGCGTCGCTCGTAGACTCATACTGTTACTTCGAGCGTAACGAGCTCTGGATACGCAACGTGAACATCGCCGAGTATACATGGGGCACATGCAACAACCATGTTCCTAAGCGCGACCGCAAGCTTCTTCTTAACCGCAAGGAGCTAAACAAACTCCAGCGCTCGCTACAGGACCGTGGCCTCACGGTGGTAGGTCTACGCATATTCCTTAACGACAGGGGCCTTGCGAAGGTTGCCATAGGTCTTGCACGCGGCCGTAAGGCATACGACAAGCGCGAGTATATCAAGGAGAACGACGCAAAGCGCGAGATGGACAAGGCGCTCAAAATAAACCGCAGATAAAAACGAAACAACATATGGCACTTATACTATCTATTGAGACTGGCACAGATGTATGCTCCGTAGCTCTTGCCAACGATGGCGAACTTATGGCGCTACGCGAGAGCGACGAGGGTCGTGACCACGCCAAGAAGGTGGCACTCTTCGTTGACGAGTTATTGCGCGAGACGGGTGTTCAGCCCGCAGACCTCGATGCTATAGCTGTGGGCAAGGGTCCTGGTTCATATACTGGTCTCCGCATCGGCGTATCCTTCGCCAAGGGTTTGTGCTATGCACTCAACATTCCACTTATCGCCGTGGGCTCGCTCGACGCACTTACAGAGGTAGCACGCGAGGACTACGATGCTGGCATCCTCGACATCGAGGACAATGAGTGGGAGAACGCCTTCCTCTGCCCCATGGTCGATGCACGCCGCATGGAGGTATATACACAGGTATTCGACACCGAGGGTAAGCCCCTCTCGGAGGTTACAGCCGAGGTTATCACGCCCGAGAGTCTCGCTTCATGGCGCGAGAAGGGCAAGATTGTAATCTTTGGCAATGGCGCAGCGAAGTGCACAGAGACACTCACAGACGCTATACTTGTAAGCGTAGCACCCTCGGCACGTGGCATTGTACGCCTTGCGGAGGAGGCCTTCAACGCCGAGAAGTTCGAGGATATAGCCTACTTCGAGCCCTTCTACCTGAAGGAGTTCTTGGTTATCCCCTCAAAGAAGAAACTTCTTTAATTTCTAAATGATAAGAGGTTATTCTCAACCTCCCGACTAATAGTCCGAATGGAAAATACGTCACGTATAACCCATTCGGGCTATTTTCATTTTGGACTATCGGTTTTGCCTATATATGTATAAAAAATAACAATTTGACTTTTTCAATTTGTTGCCCTATTTTTGCACCAAGAAAATTACAATAACAACTAAAAAGCAAATACAACTATGGCAACAATACATTTGACAAAGTGCGGTTTCGAGAACCGAGTAGCAAAGATTGACGAGATGGCAAACGGTTGGCACTTCCTTGGCAAGCGCCCAGCACTTATCGACTTCTACGCATCGTGGTGTGGTCCATGTCAGCGCCTCTCACCCATCATTGACGAGCTCGCAGCTGAGTATGAGGGCAAGGTAGATATTTACAAAGTTGATGTAGACGCGGAGGAGGAGCTTGCACGACTCTTCAAGGTGCGCTCAATACCTACGCTCGTATATATCCCCACTGAGGGTCTCCCCGTGGTGGAGATGGGCGGCAAGGGTAAGGGAGAACTCAAAGAGAAGCTCGACGCACTAAAGTAACATATCCTTAAATAAACGATAATCCCGAATGAGTCTTCATTCGGGATTGTTAATTTATCTTCGGGCGATAAACCACGGATTATACAAAACCTCCTTATTATATAATAAAGGTGTACCCGTGTCGTAGTTATACGTTGTGCCTCCCGCCTCGGAGAGTATCAACTCACCAGCCGCAGTATCCCACTCCGAAGTTGTCGTAGTGCGCACATAGTAGTCAACTGTGCCCTCTGCAAGCAGACAAAATTTGTAGGAGCTACCCTGCTCCACAATCTCCATTTCGGGATGCTCGGCGCGTAGCGTCTCTATGTGAGCATGAGTCTCTGGGGTCTGGTGTGAGCGCGACACCGCCACGCGGAAAGTATCGTGCGATGCACTCGCTAGGGGCAATGCCTCAATGTTATCGTGTATCGCCTCGTAGCTATAACACGCCTCAACGTCGGGCTCTACGTCGCGCATAACCCATGCGCCATAACCACGCTCGGCGATATACATCTTATGGTGGTACGGCACATAGACAATGGCACTTACGCAGATATTGTTCTCCATAAGCGCGATGTTGACAGTGAACTCATTGTTACCCTTGATGAACTCCACGGTGCCATCGAGCGGGTCGACAAGCCAGAATAGCTCCCAATTGCAGCGCTCCTCATAGAGCATCGAGCGTCCCTCCTCCGAAAGGATGGGTATGCGCGTAGCACCCAACGACTCCTTAATAGAGTTATGTGCCATGCGGTCGGCAATGGTTATTGGCGTATGATCGCTCTTGAGTGCGATATCGTAGTCGCTACTCTTATATATCTTCATTATCTCTGCTCCAGCGCGCACGGCGGCATTGAATTGTTCACAAAGCAGGTACTCTCGAATCTTGTCGTCTATCATCGTACTGGAAGTTTTATTCACTAAAATTAAACTATTCAAAGTTAAGAATTTATTTCGAGATAAACAATAGATGTCGACACTTTTCTCATGCGTTTCGACCTATTGTACAGCTCTTGCTACCCTACGGGTCTAAAAGTGTGCCAGCATAGATTTAGGACTATGTTAGTCATCTTATGAAATATAACAAAAGTTTGCATGCAACATTGATTTTTTACCAAACATTTTGAAATTATAAAAAATTAACTATATATTTGCATCGGGTTTGTCCAAACGAGAAATTATTTTATTAAAAATTTTACTAACTAACTAACAACTAAATGAACACTATTTTTAAGGGCGTAATGTCACTTTGTATGATGTGCGCAGCCATTGCTTTTGTGGGTTGTGGCAATGAAAATGAGGAGCCTACACCACAGCCATCTAACAGCGAGGTTACATTCGAGGTAAAGAACCTTGAGCACAACGCAGTTGAGGTTACCATAACTCCAAAGAATGAGAGTGCAGTATATTACGCATTCCTCCACCCCGACACTGAGGACTTCATGGGTCGCGACAACTTGGAGATTTATGTCGATATTCGCTACAGCGACAACTTCGAGAACTTCCTCACTTCAGGCACGCAGACTCTCACATTCCAGGGTCTTATCGGTCACTCACACTACAAGGTGGTATATTTCGAGTATGATGAAGCTACAGGCAAGATGGTAGGTGACGTACTATTCTCGGAGCGCATCACAACTCCCGATGCTCCCGAGGAGATTGGCCTCGAGATTTCAGACATCACAGGCATGTCTGCAAAGCTTACAGTTACACCTCCAAGCGAGGACTTGCGCTATTTCGTATGGTTGTACACCATGGATAGCTACGAGCGCTACCAGCACTCAAGCGACTATGAGTTGCTCATTTACGACTACTCATACTGGGCATACGCATCGCAGATGTATGGCATCACTCTCGAGGAGATGATTGAGTTTGACACCAACTTCGGCACTAAGACATACAACACCGACGACTTCTTACTCGTTGCTGAGTGGGATACAGAGTATGTAGCATGGGTATATGGCGTTACAACATCTGGCGATGTGACTACAAACATCACTCGTCGCACCTTCAAGACTGAGGCACCTAAGGCTTCGGATATGACCTTTGAGGTGCCTAATGTAGAGGTTGAATGGTTCGAGCAGACAACAAGTGAGGGTACTATTCGTGGTTACAGAGCAAACGCCACCATCATCCCTTCGAACAAGGAGGAGAAGTACTTTGTTACTATCACAAACAAGGACTGGTATGACTGGTACTTCACTGCAGACAACGATGGTCGCAGCGATGACGACTACATCATGAACCAGATTCTCTACAATGCGCAGAAGCCCTCGTCAGAGTTGCCAAAGATGTATAAGAGCGGAGACATTGAGTTCGACAGCTTCACCGAGCGCGAGATTCTTCTAAGACCTGAGCGCGAGTATGCAGTATTCGTATTCGGTATGGACGAGAACGGCGCTACCACAAAGCTCAACGTCTTCCCATTCACAACAGGTGCAATGCCACAGTAAGCAGACAATAACCAAAAAAACATAAAACACGTATGAACAAATTTCTAAAACTTTCGACATGGATGTTGTTAGTAGCCGCGTTGTTCACAACAGCCTGCAACGACACACCAGAACCACAACCACAGCCCGAGACAAAGCTCGAGTTGGCATTTAGCGCTGGCGAGGTTACATCATCTTCTATCACCTACACCATCACTCCTAACATCGAGGATGCTACCTACTACGCACAGCTCTACGCTGCTGAGGAGCTCGCTGAGGAGCGTGACATAGCTATGAAGGCTGCCCTCATGACTATGGAGGAGGCCTACACCGGTAAGCAGACATTGACCGCTGAGGATCTTAACGCAGAGAGTGAGTACAAGGTGCTCTACTTCGGTTACAACGTAGATGAGAAGCGCTACACTACCGACTACCTCGTTAGCGACGCCATCAAGACTGCTGACTTCGAGATTAACGAGACACTTGAGGTTTCGTATGTAAAGAGCAGCGCTACATGGCGCGATGCTTGGGTTGACTTCAAGCCTTCAAACGAATCTACTGAGTATATCTTCGACTTTATGAAGAAGTCTGAGTGGGAGGAGCTCTATGGCGAGAACCCCGAGGCTATCGTTGCTGAGCGTATCCGTCTTTGGGAGCTCGACGTTGAGTATGGCATCGAGATCTACCCCGATTTGGATACATGGCAGAAGTATATGCAGCTCTACCAGCAGAGTGGCACTCAGACAATCAACGTTAGCGAGTACTACAACCTACGCTGGGGTACTGAGTATATTGTCTATGCTTTCGGCATGAATGACGAGGGTTACCAGACTACTGAGGTCGTAGTTGCCGATTTCGCAACAACAACACCCGAGGTTTCAGCTAACGCACTCTCAATCACTCTTGGCGAGGTTACAGAGTCAAGCGTAGCTTTCACCGTTAACGCTTCTAACGATGACCCATACTTCGTATCTATCCAGGATAAGCGCTACGTTGAGCGCTTCGGCGACGGCAAGGAGGAGTCATGGGAGGATATGATCTGGGACCTCACTTACAGCAAGACTGACGACCAGATTGCATCGTACATCTTCAGCGGCACACAGGAGCTTACAAATGAGTCTATCAGCAAGAATATCGACACATTGCACGAGTATCAGATTCTCGTATGGGGCTTCAACGAGGGTCCTACAACTGAGGTATATGTATCGGAGGCATTCCAGCCACAGGCTGCAGTACGCGAGGTTAAGCTATGGGTGGAGGTTCTCGATGTTACACACGAGAGCGTAACTTGCAACGTAGAGGTTAACTATGACGATGCTACATACTACGCTGCTTGCATCACCAAGGAGCAGTTCGGCGACGACTATGGCGCAACATACTTCTACGAGACTATGGCAAATGTAACTGCTGATATGCTCTACACAGGCACACAGGATATCACATTCGAGGGTCTTAGCCCTGAGTCAGACTACTACGTTGTAGCATTCGGCTACGATGCAGAGCTTGCCGAGGCTACCACATTCCTCGAGTACAAGGATGTGCGCACTATGCCCGTGCCATCAGACGGTCTCTTCACTATCTCTGTTAGCAACATCACATGGCGCGATGCAGTAGTTTCTGTTGTTACAGATCTCGACGAGGGTTACATCTTCGGTATCTACACCGCAGAGGAGTTCGCAGCTACTACACCCGAGGATATCCTCGCTAAACGTCGTGGCATCTGGGAGGACTACGCAGCATCATACGGCAGCCCCTGGACTGACTTCATGGGCTACGATATGAAGTATGGTAACAAGACTCTCTATGTGAAGGATGACATCCAGAAGCTCCGCTGGTCAACAGATTATGTATTCTATTGTATCGCTTTGGATGCTGAGGGTAACGCCGTATCACAGATGGCAACTAAGGAGTTCTCAACCGTAACTCCTACTCCATCGGAGAGCACATTCAAGATTACTATCGACTCAATGACTAAGTCTTCTGTAAACTTCACTGTTACTCCCTCTGTGCCCGATACACAGTACTACGTAACAGTTCAGAAGGCAAGCGTTGTAGCCTCTTATGGTCCTGATCAGGAGAAGTCATACGACGATCTTATCGCATACCTCATCCCCGACTACGACAACCAGATTGAGCAGCGCCTCTTCACTGGCGAGCAGTCTATCGCAAACTCACAGTTGAACAACTCAGTTAACGGTTTCTACGAGTATGTGATTGTTGTTTGGGGCTTCGATAATGGTCCTACAACTACTGTCTTTATGTCAGAGGCGTTCAAGCCCGCTGACCCAGAATAGTGGTTAGACTATAACCTTGTTATACTCCCCGAAGGCGTCGGCTTTCGGGGAGTTTTCTATTATTTAACTGCGTTAAGGCTAAATAGTGTAAAAATATTGATTTACACCTAAAAAAAGATGGTCGCAATGTTTGTACAATGAAAAATAATTCGTACCTTTGCGCCGCAAAACATTTTTAATTTTATATTAAATGTACGTAATAGTAGAGATCGCAGGTCAGCAGTTCAAGGCTGAGAATGGTCGTAAGCTCTATGTTCACCGTCTCCAGGGTGAGGAAAACTCATCGGTGAGCTTCGACAAAGTCCTGCTTGTAGACAACGACGGTCAGGTTAAGGTAGGTGCACCTGTAGTAGAAGGCGCCTCAGTTAAGTGCAAGATCTTGAAGCACCTCAAGGACGACAAGGTCCTCGTGTTCAAGAAGAAGCGTAGAACAGGTTATCAGAAGTGTAACGGTCACCGTCAGTATCTGACACAGGTTCTCGTTGAGGAGATTAATTGTTAAACCCTAAAACTAGTAGAAAATGGCACACAAAAAAGGTGTAGGTAGTTCTAAGAACGGC
>JAEZPN010000017.1 GCA_023413645.1 Bacteroidota bacterium | reverse complement strand
CCGCTACCAACTCTATCAAAAACTTTAAACTATGCCACGTTCAGTCAACGCTGTTGCGTCACGCGCAAGAAGAAAGAAGGTTTTGAAGCTTGCCAAGGGTAACTTTGGTTCAAGGGGAAACGTATGGACAGTTGCGAAAAATACTGTCGAGAAGGGTTTGCAGTTTGCATACACTCACCGTCGTGAGAAGAAGAGAAATTATCGTTCATTGTGGATCGTTCGTATCAACGCTGCAGTTCGCATGTACGGTATGACTTATTCAGAGTTCATCGGTAAGATGAACCAGAAGGGTATTGCCCTCAACCGTAAGGTTTTGGCAGACCTCGCTCTCAATGAGCCTAAGGCATTTGAGGCAATCGTTAACGCAGTTAAATAGTGATCCTTATATATTAAGGTGAGACCGAGGTGTTGAGTGCCTCGGTCTTTTTTTGTTTCTTGTGAAAAGCTGCAATCTGCGGCGCTTCAATCAAACCCTCGAATGGGACGTACATCCAAGTACTACCCATCCGAGGCTTTTTCATGTCAGCACCACATCTCACAACTTTTGACAAGAAATTAGTTTTAACGAAAAGCTGCAATCTGCGGCGCTTCAATCAAACCCTCGAATGGGACGTACATCCAAGTACTACCCATCCGAGGTTTTTTCATGTCAGTACCACATCTCACAACTTTTGACAAGAAATTAGTTCTAACGAAAAGCTGCAATCTGCGGCGCTAACAAAGAGTGCCGTCACCGGGATATATGAGATTCTAAATATAAAAAGGGAGGCAAAGCGTAGTGCTCACCTCCCTCGTTTCGTTTTAGGTCTCTCGCTTAGTTAACCACCTCGGCGTTGACCTTGACATAGTTGTAGCCCATGCGCTTGAGCTGCACCGATACGCCCATTTCGAACATAACCTTCGTGGTGCGTGCAAAGACATGGAATGCCATGACGCTCTGTGCCTCGACCTGCTCCTTGCGGATAAGCGACAAGGCGCGC
Source organism: Bacteroidota bacterium (assembly GCA_023413645.1). GTDB lineage: Bacteria > Bacteroidota > Bacteroidia > Bacteroidales > Rikenellaceae > Alistipes. Next base: position 53,460 of record JAEZPN010000017.1, on the reverse strand, counting down.
TCGGCAGCCGAGCGAATGAGGTTTTCGATTTTCTCGGCCTCTGCGCTACCCAAGGGGTGGCAGAGCAATATCTCTGTTACATACTCATCCATGCAGTCGAAGCCGCGGGGTTCGCACAACATTTTGTGGAAGTCCTCAACGCTCTCGTAGCGCTTCCACTCCTTATCCCACAATACGGCAAGGCCCATGCCCTCGTACATAGCCCATGCTATGGCCACAAGGGGGTATTTAGCGATTTCGGGCACTGCGTCAACCATATATGATGGTGCAGATGTCTTCCACTTCTCGTTGAGCTCCTCGACCTCTAAGAGGCGGCCATCCATCATGCCCTCCTTTGTTAAGAAGTCGATGAGTGTCTTGCGTAGGCCCTCCTCGTAGCGGTTAAGCAAATCGTGTTGAACACTATCCATACTATACTTAGTTTTAATTATTTACGTCTCTTTGTCGTCTTTTTGCGTACCGACCAGCCGAAGTGGCCGATGAGCTTACCGAGGCTGTAGTACTCGCCATGCGAATAGACGATGGGACTCGCCTTGTCGAGCGAGAATTTGCCTGTCTCGGGGTCTATATAGCGGTCGTCAGCCTCCACGCCCACAACATCGGCGATGAACATATCGTGTGAGCCCAGCTCCTTAACCTCGCGTACGCGGCAGCAGATAGAGAGTGGCGACTCGGCGATGATGGGTGCCGAGACGTGGGGATTGGCCATGGGTGTGAGTCCCGTAGCCTTCCACTTATCCTCGTTGCGTCCCGAGCGCACGCCACACCAGTCCGTTGCGTGTGCCATAGCCTCTGTGGTGAGGTTTATGCAGAACTCGCCCGTACGACGTATGATGTCGTAGCTGTGGCGCTCCTTGCGTACTGATATATAGCACATAGGAGGGTCGGTGCATATTGTTCCTGTCCACGCTATGGTGAGCATGTTATACTCCTCGGGTGTGGTGCCCGTGGTTACAAGCACCGCAGGGAGAGGGTATATAAGCGTTCCTGGTTTCCACGATTGTTTACTCATAGTCAATGCTTTTATGCGTTACATAATGCTACTCTCCGTCGTAGCCCGTGTCTTCGAGGAGGTTGCCTCCAAGTGCTGCGGCTACGGCCAACTCGTCACAACGGTTGTTCTCCACTGTCGAGGCGTGACCCTTGACCCAGATGAACTGCACATTATGGCGGCGGTATATCCTCAAGAAGCGCATCCATAGGTCGGGGTTCTTCTTACCCGCAAAGCCCTTCTTCTCCCAGCCGAATACCCAGCGCTGGTTGACAGCCTCGATGACATATTTCGAGTCGGAGTAGAGCGTGACGTTCGAGCCGTCGTACTTTAGCGCCTCCAACGCAACGCACACGGCCATTAGCTCCATGCGGTTGTTCGTCGTGAGGCGGTAGCCTGCCGAAAGCTCCTTGCGGTGCGGTCCCGATAGTAGCACCACACCATAGCCGCCCGGCCCGGGGTTACCTCGCGCCGAGCCGTCGGTGTATATGGTGATGTTGGGTGCTGCCATTACTGTAGAGCAGCGATTTGTGCCTTAAGCGCTGCAATCTTAGCCTCGGCATCTGCCTGCTTAGCGCGCTCGTTGGCAACAACCTTCTCGGGTGCAGACGACACGAAACGCTCGTTCGAGAGCTTCTTCATTACCGAAGCGAGGAAGCCCTCATAGTATGTGAGGTCGTCGTTAAGCTTCTTGAGCTCTGCCTCCTTGTCGATGTTACCCTCCATGGGCACGAAGTACTGCGTAGTCTTAACGATGAAGGCTGCCGCTGTAGGATCCTTCTCTACGACTGTCGCTACCTCCTTGATGTTACCCATCTTAACGATTACAGCCTCGAACTCTGCGGGGTAGTTTTCGTCGGCGATGTAGTTCAACGCCAAAGCCTCCTTCTGTGCGATATTCTTCTGCTTGCGGATGTTACGTATAGCCGAGATAACCTCCTGTGCCAAGCCGAAGCGTGCGATAATCGCAGCATTTGCCTCGCGCTCAGCCTTAGGCTGCTGTGCGATAACGATAGACTTAACCTCGCCCTCGGGCTTGAGGTCCTGCCAGATCTCCTCCGTAACGAATGGCATGAAGGGGTGCAACATGCGGAGCAACATATCGAAGTAGTACTTTGTGCGTGCGATAGTTGCAGCGTCGATAGGAGACTGGTAAGCGGGCTTCACCATCTCGAGGTACCAGCCGCTGAAGTCGTCCCAGAAGAGGCGATACAACTCTGTGAATGCCTCAGAGATACGATACTGCTCCATGTTATGGTTGATAAGTGCGATGCGCTCCATCATAACCTCGTCGAACCATGTGATAGCCTGCTTTGCAGCCTCGGGCTGAGCGATTGTTGCATCTACCTCCCACATATTTACGAGGCGGTAGGCGTTCCAAATCTTGTTGCAGAAGTTACGGCCCTGCTCGCAGAGTGCCTCATCGAACATGACGTCGTTGCCGGCAGATGTAGACATGAGCATAGCCACACGCATACCATCAGCACCATACTTAGCGATAAGGTCGAGGGGATCGGGTGAGTTACCCAACTGCTTCGACATCTTGCGGCCGAGCTTGTCACGCACGATACCTGTGAAGTATACGTTGCGGAAGGGCTTCTCGTTGCGCCACTCATAGCCCGCCATGATCATACGTGCAATCCAGAAGAAGATGATATCTGGACCTGTCACGAGATCGTTGGTTGAGTAGTAGTATTTGATCTCCTCGTTCTCGGGGTCGAGGATACCATTGAAGAGCGAAATAGGCCACAACCATGATGAGAACCATGTGTCGAGGGCATCCTCATCGTGGCGCAACTCCTCGGCTGTGATATTCTCGTAGCCAGGGATTGCCTTAGCAAGGGCGAGTGCCTCCTCGCGGCTCTCTGCTACAACGAACTTCTCCTCGCAACCCTCACCTGTGGGGAGGAAGTATGCGGGGATGCGGTGACCCCACCAGAGCTGGCGGCTGATACACCAATCCTGAATGTTTGTGAGCCAGTTGTTGTATGTTGTCTTGTACTTTGCGGGGTGGAACTTAATCTCATCGTTCATTACTGGAGGCAAGGCGATGTCAGCGAAGTGCTGCATGCGCAAGAACCACTGCATACAGAGGCGTGGCTCAACGGCTGTGTCGGCGTTACGCTCGCTGTAGCCAACCTTGTTGTCGTAGTCCTCGACCTTCTCCAAGAGACCTGCCTCGGCGAGGTCCTTCACAATCTGCTTGCGCACATCCATACGGTCCATACCAACATATAGACCTGCAGCCTCGCTGATTGTAGCATCGGCATTGAAGATGTCGATAGTCTCGAGGTTGTGTGTCTTGCCGAGCATATAGTCGTTAACATCGTGTGCTGGAGTCACCTTCAAGCAACCAGTACCGAACTCGATCTCAACATAGCGGTCCTCGATGATGGGTACAACGCGGTTTACAAGAGGCACAATTACGCTCTTGCCCTTGAGCCATGTGTTCTTTGGGTCCTTGGGGTTGATACACATTGCTGTGTCACCCATGATTGTCTCGGGGCGTGTTGTTGCCACCACTGCATAGCGACGACCCTCAGCATCGCGATGAAGAATCTGATGCTTTACGGTAGGATCAAATGGGTCGGTTGCGCCGAGTGTTACAGCGCCCTGCTCCTCGCCATCGGTGCTGCCTGCAGCCTCGTTTACGTAGTACTTCAAGTAGTAGAGCTTGCTCTTCTCCTCGCGGTAGATAACCTCCTCGTTGCTAAGTGCAGTCTGTGCCTTGGGATCCCAGTTCACCATGCGCAAGCCACGATAGATGAGACCTTTGTTGTAGAGGTCGCAGAATACGCGTATCACACTCTTGCTGCGAACCTCATCCATGGTGAATGCTGTGCGCTCCCAGTCGCACGAAGCGCCGAGCTTGCGCAACTGCTTGAGGATGATGCCGCCATGCTCGTTTGTCCACTCCCATGCGTGCTTGAGGAACTCCTCGCGTGTGAGGTCGCTCTTCTTGATGCCCTGCTCTGCAAGTTTCTTTACCACCTTAGCCTCTGTTGCGATAGATGCGTGGTCAGTACCTGGTACCCAGCAAGCGTTCTTGCCCTGCATACGTGCGCGACGTACGAGCACATCCTGCAACGTGTTGTTAAGCATGTGACCCATGTGGAGCATACCTGTCACGTTGGGTGGTGGGATAACGATGGTGTAGGGCTCGCGAGCATCGGGCTCCGAGTGGAATAGGTTGTTCTCAATCCAGAAGTCGTACCACTTCTGTTCGATCAATTCGGGTGAATACTTGTCTGCTAACTGCATAACTTATTGTGTTTTTGTTTGTTGTAATCGGGGTTTTCATTGCGCGCGTATATATGCGCCTGCGTATATGTGCACACAACCGACAAAGATAATAAAAAATAATTATGAATGAGTGATTCGTAAATGGTAATTTAACAAAAAAAGTGCTTGGCAATTCGCCAAGCACTCCTTAACTGATTTGTTGTGATTACTCGCTAACGGTCTGATGGAGAATCACACGCTCCAATGCGCGCTCGCACACGGGGCAGAAACGCTCTGCTGTGTTGTTGCGCATGCGGCATACGTCAACAGGACGATAGATGCCCTTAGAACGATAACCGCCACCCTCATAGACACCTACTACGTAGTTCTCTGAGCGCTCCTCGGTCACCTTTGTAGGAATCTCGATACCCTCGGCTACCATATCTGCCCACTTCGACTCGAAGTCTACGAGTGTAGTGATGTTGGGCTCCCATGGCTCGTGTGAGAGTGAGTGCATCTCGTCATTATTGTCGGTAGTCTCATAGAAATACTCGTCACCGAGGCCACCAAACGAGTGACCAAACTCATGCACCACAACGGGGCGGAATGCAGGGTGGTGTGCTGTTGTGAGAGTGTAAGAGTTGTAGATGCCTCCGCCACCATAAGTACCTGTGTTTGCGAGGATTATAAAGTGCTCGCAAGGGATGTTCGTAGCCAAATCGTACATCGCATATACCTCGCCTGAAGTGAGGTAGCGCTCCATGTAGAATGTCATGAAGTTTGAACCTATGGCAGTGTCGCACCATGCCTCCTCCTGGGGTACGCTCACATTAGTGTCGGTAGACGCGCTATACACCGCAATAAAATTAAACTTCTCTTTGTGGCTCTTGAACGGCTCGTAAGAGAGAATCTCCGATGTGGTAATCATGGCATCCTCCATGAATGTGTCCATCTCGTCGATGCGGTAGCCCTCAGCGAGGATTACAACGTCGATACACTCCTTAGAGTCGCCACCCTTGTGTGTGTAGCTGTGGGGTACGGGGCGCTGGTTGCTACGGTCGCGGATAAGCACGTCTGCGGGGTCGATGGTGTGAGCAAGCTTGCTCTCCTTGCCAGTGTTGTCGCGGAGCACCATCTCGGCGATGGCAGCGCGCTGAGGCATGGGAACAAGAAGTGTGAACTCGAAGCTCTTGGTTATTGTCGCAGCCTCGGGTGTTGTGATCCACTCCTGGAAGAGTGACGAGAACGATGTTTTGTACAATACCTCGCGTGTCTCGGCATCGTAGAGCGTAAGGTCGCCATTTCCCTCTAAGGGCACGTTGCTGAGGTTTACGCGGCGTCCCCACCAGTTCTCCGTAGAACTCATGTCGCGGAGTGCCACATGCTGCTCGTGGGCGTTACCCATGAGTGTATAGTCGATGCGAAGCGTAGCATCGTTGAAGTTGGTGTCGAAATCCTGGGCATTGACCGCATATGCTGCGAGCATTGCCACTGCAAAGCAGATAAATCTTCTCATTATTATATATATAAGTTGTTATTGTTTCTCCTCTTCCTTTACCTCTTCCTTCTTCTCTGGGTTTGACTCCGCACCCCAAAGATGTATCTGAGACTCAGTGCCATCGCGCAGGCGAGAGATATTCTTGCGGTGTGTCCATACGAGCATCACTGCCACCAACCACGAGAATACGATAAAAGGTATGCTGCTGAATACGGGGGTCTCGGGCTTGGCCGACATGATCATAAATATCGTAACAAAGAAGGGATAGCAGCATCCCGCCACCATCGATGCGAGCGACACGTAGTGCCATACGGCAAATACGAAGCACCACACACCGAAGCACATGAGCAAAATTGGTGTGTATATGCCTAAACCAGCACCGAGGATTGTAGCAACACCTTTGCCCCCTTTAAAGCCTGCAAAGATTGGGAAGATGTGACCCAAAACAACGGCTACGGTGGCGATAAGTCGGAGATTAATCTCCCACTCCTCGCTTACGGGAGCAAGCCCTGTGATAATTACGGCGATGTAACCCTTGAGAAAGTCGATGACGAATACGGGGGCTGCGGCACGCTTACCCAACACGCGAAGCATATTGGTTGTGCCTGCATTTTTAGAGCCGTGTTCGCGAATATCTATGCCATAATATTTCTTACCAATCCACACGGCACTTGGTATTGAACCAAGCAGATATGCAACAATAAGTATAAGTGCTACAATAATACATATTTCAAATGTCCATGTCATAAAATTCTGTTTTTGAGGGTTATAGCCGAGAAAATGTTGATGGGATAATCCCGGCGCACAATACAAAGTTAAAACAAAAAATGAAAATAACAAAATTATACTCACTAATCCTGCGCCCACTTCAAGCGACGATAATTGGAAAAATTGAGACTAAATATTGCAGTTTCAAAAAAAATGTCTAAATTTGTTTGTTAAAACTACATAATTGCATATTTATGAAATTGAAATTTAGCTTTGCCGACATGGCAGTCTCTGCAAAAGAGTCTGTAACTGATTGGCGTTGGTGGTCTTCTATCGGACAGATTGTTCTGGGTTGTTTGCTCGTTGCACTTGCTTTTGTAGTATTCATCAACCCCTATAAACTTGTGCCTGGCGGTATCTATGGTCTCGCTTTGGTGCTTCACAATCTCTTCCCATCAATCCAGGTTGGTACCTTCGGCTATATGTTCGATGTGCCCCTCATCCTCACAGCTATACTTATCTTTGGTGGTAAGCTCGGCGGTCGTACAATCTTCGCATCGTTCGTGACTCCAGGTCTTATGAACTTGCTCGACTACCTCGTATATCCTAACTCGGCTGCTATCAAGGCACTCGACCCAACGCTCCTTCTCAACGGTTACATCGACCTTTCAGATCACTTGCTCCTTGCCGCTATCATCGGTGGTTGCTTGAGTGGTGTTGGCGTAGGTATCGTTATCCGCAACAACGCTGCAACAGGTGGTACAGATATTACAGGTATGCTCCTTCATAAGTTCGCTAAGATGAAGTTCGCAAATGGCGTGCTTCTCTCTGATGCCCTTATCGTATTGAGCGGTCTTGTAGTTATCGGCTTCGGCGTTGGTCTGCCCGATGGTAAGGAGGGTGCAGGTCTCCTCTTGTCGCTCTACTCTGGCGTTTGTATCTTCGTGAATGCTAAGATTTTGGGTTATACAATCGACGGTGCTTCACGCGATAAACTCCTCTATATCATCTGCAATGAGCACTCTGAGGCTATGCGCGAGTATATCCTTAAGGACCTCGATCGTGGCGGTACCTACCTCAAGGCTAAGGGTATGTACACTCAGGATGAGAAGGAGATGATCTTCCTCGTTGTAAGTCGTCGTGAGGTGCGCAGCGTACAGCAGAAGATTAAGGAGTTCGACCCTCGTGCATTCGTGGTTGTTACCGATGCGTACGATACCTTTGGTCAGGGCTTTAAGCCATTCCCTGAGGAGGACGCAATGCCCACCGAATAATTAGAAATCGTCTAATTGGGTTATTTTGGCGTTATGCTCACTCACGAAATCCTCATTTACGCTTAGTAAACTGCGGTTTCGTGAGTTTCGCATGCCTAAAACTAACTCCAATTATACAATTTCTATAACTACCAGGGGTTTTATCCCTAAACACTTTTAATAAAGTATATGAACGTAAATATCAATAATTTGCGACCACTCACAGGTAGTGGTCGTAAACTATACATCGAGACATATGGTTGCCAGATGAACGTCGGCGACTCGGAGATCGTGGTATCTATCATGCAGCAGGAGGGCTTTCGCTATACCGAGAGCCTTGAGGAGGCCGACATCGTGCTTATCAACACCTGCTCTATCCGCGATAATGCCGAGCAGCGCATCTGGGGTCGTTTGAGCGAGATGCGCCACATGCGCAAGAAGAAACCCTCGCTCATCATCGGTATCATCGGCTGTATGGCTGAGCGCCTAAAGGAGGATTTGACAAAGGGTGGCACGGGTGTAGACATCGTTGCTGGTCCCGACTCATACCGCGACCTTCCACGCCTTGTTCGCGAGGTTGATGGTGGCTCTACGGGTGTAAATGTAGAGCTCTCGAAGGAGGAGACATACGCCGAGATTGCCCCCGTTCGCCTCGATAGAAATGGCGTGAGTGCCTTTATCGCCATCATGCGTGGCTGTAACAACTACTGCTCATACTGCGTTGTGCCCTACACACGAGGTATCGAGCGTAGCCGCGATGCGAAAACTATTGTTGCTGAGGCACGTACGCTCTTCGAGAATGGCTACCGCGAGGTGACGCTTCTCGGTCAGAACGTGAACTCATACCGCACGGGTGATGTCGATTTTCCGGAGTTGTTGAAGCAGGTGGCAGAGATTTCGCCTCTGTTGCGTGTGCGCTTTGCTACGTCACACCCCAAGGATATTAGCGACAAGCTCCTCGAGACCATGGCGTCGATGCCCAATATCTGCCGTGCTATACACCTCCCTGCGCAGTCGGGCTCAACAGAGATGCTCAAGCGCATGAACCGCAAATATACTCGCGAGTGGTACTTGGAGCGTGTTGAGGCTATACGTCGCTACATGCCCGATTGTGCTATCACCACCGACCTCATTGCGGGTTTTGCGCACGAAACGGAGGAGGAGCACGAGGCAACACTCTCGCTTATGCGCGAGGTGGGCTACGACTTCGCCTATATGTTCAAGTACTCGGAGCGTCCTGGTACATTCGCACAGCGTAACCTCGGCGACGACATCCCCGAGGATGTTAAGACACGCCGCTTGACAGAGATTATCGACTTGCAGAATAAACTCTCGGAAGAGAGCAACAAGCGCGACATCGGCAAGGAGTTCGAGATCCTTGTAGAGTGCACATCTAAGCGTAGCGAGGAGCAGCTCTCGGGCCGCACATCGCAGAATAAGATGGTTGTTTTCGACCGCCACAACTTCAAGGTTGGTGACTACGTTAAGGTGCGCATCACGGGCTGTTCGAGTGCAACGCTCTTTGGTGAGGTGGTTGAGTAATCGCCTTCAGTAACACGAAAATAGGGGATGTCCTTTAAGGATGTCCCCTTCTTTTATACCTATTTTTATACGCGAGAGTTTTGATGTTTGGATATTTTTCGTATCTTTGTACAATTCTATGCGTATATAATTACTAATAACACAATACTATGCAACAGGAACAGATTAAAACTTCACTTCCAGAGAACGCCTATCGTGAACTTAAGGCGGGTGAGGAGTACCAGCCAGTGATGGGTGCGCATACTCAGCCACGCGAGGTTACCCCCTACTCAGTGACCCTTGGTCTTGTTATGGCCGTTATCTTCTCGGCTGCGGCAGCATATCTCGGCCTTAAGGTTGGTCAGGTATTCGAGGCAGCTATTCCCATCGCCATCATCGCCGTAGGTATCGGCCAGATGTGTGGTAAGAAGAATATGCTCGGACAGAATGTCATCATCCAGAGTATCGGTGCTTCGTCGGGCGTAATCGTGGCGGGTGCTATCTTCACACTCCCCGCACTCTACATCCTCGGTCTCGAGGCTCACTTCTATCAGGTATTCCTCTCATCATTGCTCGGTGGTATCTTGGGTATCGCCCTCATGATTCCATTCCGTAAGTACTTCGTGAAGGAGATGCACGGTAAGTACCCCTTCCCCGAGGCTACAGCAACTACAGAGGTGCTCGTGTCGGGTGAGAAGGGAGGTTCTCAGGCTAAGATTCTCGTGGTAGCAGGTCTCATCGGTGGTCTCTACGACTTTGTAGTGTCGACATTCGGTGCATGGTCAAGCGCTATCTCTACACAGATTTGGGGTTGGGGTCAGACTCTCGCAACGAAGTTCAAGCTTGCGTTTGGCATCAACACCTCGGCTGCGGTGCTCGGTTTGGGTTACATCATTGGTTTGAAGTATGCCCTTATCATCACTGCGGGTTCTGCACTCGTTTGGTTCTTCATCGTGCCCCTCGTAGGCTCTGTGGAGAACATAGTCGACCCATTTGCCTTCGCGCAGATGTTCGGCTACTCGGGTAAGGATATCTTCGAGACGCTCTCGGCAGATCAGCTCATCACAATCTTCAGCATCACAGATCCTGCACAGATTGCAGCAATCCAGGCTAACCCTGCTGACTTCTTCGAGGTTACAGGCTACGCTGAGGGTACAGCATATAACACCGTGCTTAGTCAGAAGTCTTTGGTCTTCACAGCTGAGAACCTCTACAAATATATCGGTCGTCCTATCGGTATCGGTGGTATCGCAATGGCAGGTCTTATCGGCATCGTGCGCCAGGCGGGCATCATCAAGAGCGCCTTGGTATTGGCAAAGAACGAGTTCTTGGGTAAGAAGACAGTCGGCGTAGAGTCTCGCACACAGCGCGATATCTCTATGAAGCTTATCCTTTCGATTATCATCGCGGCACTCGTTGCAACATTCTTCTTCTTCCAGTTTGGTGTACTTGGCAACTGGATGCAGACAGCAGTGGCCTTGGCTATCGTATTCGTTATCGCATTCCTCTTCACTACGGTTGCTGCTAACGCAATCGCTATCGTGGGCTCTAACCCCGTGTCGGGTATGACATTGATGACCCTTATCCTCTCGTCATTGGTGCTTGTATCAATCGGCTTGGAGGGTAACTCAGGTATGATTGCAGCACTTGTAATTGGTGGCGTGGTATGTACAGCCCTCTCAATGGCGGGTGGCTTTATCACCGACCTTAAGGTGGGCTACTGGCTCGGCACAACACCCAAGAAGCAGCAGACATGGAAGTTCGTTGGTACATTCGTTTCGGCAGCTACTGTTGCGGGCGTTATGATCATCATGAACGAGACTTACGGCTTTGCTGGTAACAGCGAGCTCGCAGCACCCCAGGCAAATGCTATGGCAGCGGTTATTAAGCCTTTGATGACCGGTGGTGTCACACCATGGTTGCTCTACGGCATCGGTGCAGGTCTTATTCTTGTGCTCACACTCATCAATGTTCCCGCATTGCCCTTCGCACTCGGTATGTTTATCCCTATGAACCTTAACGCACCTCTCGTTGTTGGTGGTTTGGTAAACTGGGCTGTTAACCGTCACAAGAACCCTGAGAAGGCTAAGGCAAACAACAACCGCGGTACGCTCATCGCTTCAGGTTTCATCGCTGGTGGTGCTCTCATGGGCGTAGTAAGTGCTATCATAGCATTCACAGGTGCAAACCTCACTCTCGGTGGCTGGGCTGGTTCTATGGGTGCTGAGTACCTCGGCATCGTGATGTATGTGGCGATTATCGCATACTTCATCTGGCACTCACGTCGCGCAAAGATTGGCGAGTAACATTTTCACCTTAACAGATATTATAACCTGAAACAATAAAATAAAACTATACTATGGATTTGAAAGATAGATTCCTTAAATATGTGTCGTTTGACACTCAGGCTGATGAGTCGAGCACATCGTTCCCCTCAACCGATAAGCAGCTCGTATTGTTGCGCTACCTCAAGGAGGAGCTCGAGACAATCGGCCTCAAGGAGGTGACAATGGATGAGTATGGCTATGTTATGGGTACTCTTCCCGCAACTAAGGGCTACGAGAATACTCCCGTCATTGGCTTCATCTCGCATGTGGATACTGCTCCCGACATGAGTGGCGCAAATGTTAAGCCCCACGTTGTTGAGAACTACGATGGTCGCGACATCTTGCTCGGCGGCGATGTATGGTTGCGCGTTGAGGAGTTCCCCGAGTTGCCATTCTTCAAGGGTCATACCCTCATCCACACCGACGGTACTACACTCCTCGGTGCTGACGATAAGGCTGGTGTTGCCGAGATTGTGACAGCTATGGAGTGGCTCGTGGCACACCCCGAGGTGCCACATGGCAAGATTCGCGTGGGCTTCACTCCCGACGAGGAGATTGGTCGTGGCGTAGACTACTTCGATGTTAAGAAGTTCGCCGCAGACTTCGCATACACCATGGATGGTGGCATGGAGGGTGAGTTGGAGTATGAGAACTTCAACGCTGCAGGCGCTAAGATTGCTATCTCAGGTCGTAACGTACACCCCGGCATGGCGAAGAACAAGATGATTAACGCTATCGACATCGCTACTGAGCTTAACGCACTTCTTCCCGCTAACGAGCGTCCTCAGTTCACTGAGCATTATGAAGGTTTCTTCCACTGCGTAGGCATCAAGGGTAGTGTTGAGGAGGCTGAGATTAGCTACATCATCCGTGACCACGACAGCGATAAGTTCGAGGCTAAGAAGCAGCTTATGTGGGACGTAGTAAACTTCCTCCAGCGCAAGTATGGCGAGAAGGTGCTCACACTCACACTCAAGGATCAGTACTACAACATGCGTAAGATGGTTGAGCCACACCCACAGGTTATCGAGAAGGCTAAGCGCGCCATGATTGAGGCGGGTGTTAAGCCTCTTGTTAAGCCTATCCGTGGTGGTACCGATGGTTCACGCCTCTCGTTCATGGGTCTTCCCTGCCCCAACATCTTCACTGGTGGCATGAACTTCCATGGCCGCTATGAGTATGCGTCGTTGACAACAATGCAGAAGGCGATGAATACTATCATCAACCTTTCACGCATCTGGACAGAGTAAACATAAATTAGCAATTAGTAATTAGCAATTAGTAAAATGGGTTAGATATATTTGTCAATGTCATTATTACTAATTACTCATTACTAATTACTCATTACATATTAGAGTATGAACAACCAATATGGATATATGAGAGTTGCGGCGGCGGTGCCTCGCGTACACATCGCTGATGCACGTCGTAACGCCGAGGGTGCTCTCAAAATTATGCAGGAGGCCTTCCGCGAGGGTGTCGAGATTGTCGTTATGCCCGAGCTCTCGCTTGTGGGCTACACCTGCGGCGATATGGTGCTCCAGAAGAAGCTCTTGAAGGATTCGGAGAGCGCTCTTGCATGGCTCATGCAGGAGACTGCCGACATCCCAACAATCGGTATCGTAGGTCTCCCTGTAGTATATGCCGACCGCCTCTACAACTGCGCTGCAATCTTCGGTCAGGGCGTGTTGTGGGGTATCATCCCCAAGTCGTACATCCCCAACTATGGCGAGTTCTCGGAGCTCCGCTGGTGGGTATCGGGCTTCGGCATGCGTGACCGCATGATTCGCTTCGCGGGTCAGGAGTGTCCCTTCGGTGCCGACCTCTTGTTCGACATCCACAACGTGGAGTTCGGCGTAGAGATTTGCGAGGATATGTGGGTCCCCGTGCCTCCCTCATCAATGCAGGCGGTGCAGGGTGCTAAGCTCTTGTTCAACCTCTCGGCATCGCCCGAGTCGGTATGTAAGCACGACTATCTTATCTCGCTTATCGCCGAGCAGTCGTCACGCACAATGGCGGCATATGTCTATGCTTCATCGGGTCATGGCGAGTCGTCGAGCGACCTCGTGTTTGCGGGTAATGCCGTAATCGCGGAGCTTGGCCGTGTGTTGGGCGTTAGCGAGCGCTTCGTGCGCAACGACCGCATGGTAATCGCCGACATCGACGTTGAGTATATCTCTACACGTCGTACAGCGCGTAACACCTTCTACTATCCTGAGGCTCCCGAGATGCGCGTAGTGGAGATCGACGTCGACGAGATCGTACGCACAGACCGTGTACGTCGCCACATCGAGCCTCTATACTTCGTTCCCGAGGATGAGGCAGCACGTGCAGTACACTGTAAGGAGGTATTCGCAATTCAGAGCGCCGGCTTGGCACAGCGCCTGGAGCATACAAACTGCAAGAATGCCGTTATCGGCATCTCTGGTGGTCTCGACTCCACATTGGCACTTCTTGCCGTATGCGATACGTTCGACCTCTTAGGTCTCGACCGTAAGGGCATCGTAGGTGTCACAATGCCTGGCTTCGGCACAACAGATCGCACATACCAGAATGCACTCACTATGGTACGCGAGTTGGGCTGTACGCTCCGCGAGATAAGTATCAAGGATGCGTGTGAGCAGCACTTCAAGGATCTTGGCATCGACCCCAATGAGCGTGGCGTAGCATTCGAGAACTCACAGGCTCGCGAGCGCACACAGATTCTCATGGACGTAGCAAACATGTGCAACGGCATGGTTATCGGCACGGGCGACATGAGCGAGTTGGCACTCGGCTGGGCAACATACAACGGCGACCAGATGTCGATGTATGGCATCAACGCCTCTGTGCCCAAGACCTTGGTTAAGTATATGGTGGAGTGGTACGCCGAGAACCGTGCTGAGGGCGCTTTGCGCGAGGCATTGCGTGATGTCGTTGCTACACCCGTTAGCCCCGAACTTCTCCCCGCAGATGGCGAAAATATCGCACAGAAGACCGAGGATATCGTAGGCCCATACGACCTCCACGACTTCTTCCTCTACTGCGCACTACGTCGTCGTTACACCCCGTCAAAAATTTTCATGCTTGCATGTATCGCTTTCGAGGATAAGTATGACGAGGCTACTATCGTTAAGTGGTTGAAGGTATTCTTCCGTCGCTTCTTCTCACAGCAGTTCAAGCGCTCGGCAATGCCTGATGGTCCTAAGGTGGGTGCTGTTGGTCTCTCACCACGTGGCGACTTGCATATGCCTTCGGATGCTGAGTCTCGTGCATGGTTGCAGGAGATTGAGGAGATTGAGGCTAGTCTATAACAATATTATATAAATAGGTACGTTTACAGTATGAGGGCTTCGGGTGTCGGAGTGGCATCCGAGGCCTCCGTATTAAATAATGAAGCACAAACTTATGAAGAGAGTAGCATTTCTTTTTATTGCCATTGTGGCATTTACAGGTGTGGCATCTGCGCAGAACTTGGGTGACATGCTCAAGGGCGCTGTGACCGAGTTCATCGACGAGAAGACCGAGGGTAAGGTTACGGAGTATCTGTTAGCAGCAACGTGGGACTACACCGAGCCTGGTATGCGCTTTGAGAGCGAGAATCAGTTGGCATCACTTGCGGGTGAAGCCGTGGAGGACAACGTATCCAAGAGGTTGTCATCGGCATACAATGTCGTGGGCATAAAGCCTGGTAACCACTCGCTTACGCTCAACAACGACGACACCTTCACCATGGTAATCGGCAAGCGTACCCTCACGGGTAACTACACCTACAACGCTGATACTCATGCCATTGTCTTTAACTTCGACACTAAGCTTATCAAACTTACATCGCTAAGTGGCTATGCCTACATCGATGGCGATAACCTCGAGGTTGTCTACGATTGCTCGAAACTCAAAACCTTCCTCGCTGCACTCTCAAAGGTATCTGTGCTTGATGGCGTGATAAGCTTCCTAAATAACTACGATAACGTATTGTTGGGATTCTCATATAGTCGCAAGTAACCATGAAGAGAGTACTATTTACTATTACACTACTCATTGCGGGCATGGTTGCTATGCCCGAGAGTGCAAGTGCGCAGTTCGACCTCTCGAAGATTGGTGGCCTCTTTGGTGGCTCATCATCCTCTAAGCAGACCACAACCTCTACATCTCCACTCAAGGCGCTGGCAGAGAACGCCCCCACCAAGAGCGAGATTCTTGGCACATGGAAGTATAGCGACTTGGAGCTTGAGTATATCGGCACCAACGCCTTTGCTGAGGCCGCAATAGGCCAGGTGCAGGGTGTGGCACGTGAGGAACTCCGCAAGTCGGGAGTAACGCCTGGATGCTTCACCATCACCCTCCTAAAGAGTGGCAATGGCACCCTCACCTACGAGGATTATACCCTCGCGGGTAGTTACACCTACGATAGCACAAAGGCGCGCTTCGAGCTCACTGCAACAGCATCCGATGGAAAGAGCATAAAGTGCGGTGGTTTCCTTAAGAAGGTTAACGGCAAACTTGTCGTGATGTTCGAGGCTGAGGGTGCTATAAAGGCTCTCCAGACCATTCTCCCCGAGCAATCAGTGAATGATGCTCAGACCTTCGAGATGATAAATGGCGTGGTGCAGAGTTTCCCAGGAATCTATATATCTATGCACTACACTAAGTAATTTCTTGTGTTAGCGGTGCATCTGCAGCGCTTCAATCAAAACCCCGAATGTGACGTACGCTAAGTACTACCCATTCGGGGTTTTTTATTGCCGAGCGTAGTATCTGACCCCTTCTGACAAGAAGTTGGGTCTCGTTGCTTGCTCGCGATAACGCCCTCACACCCACAAAAAATAGAGATAACTCAAGTTATCTCTATTCTATTTTATCGCCGTTTGCTTAGAATGGCAAATCATCGGGATCCTCCGCAGGCACAGCGGGCGCTACAGGCTGTGGGGTAGGTTGGTACTGTGGCTGCTGATACTGAGGCTGCGCGGGTTGCTGGTACTGAGGCTGTGCGGGTTGCTGATACTGAGGCTGCTGGTAGCCACCCTGATAACCGCTCTGCTGGGGTGCATTATCCTGACGGCGGCCGAGGAGCTTCATCTCATCAGCAACGATCTCTGTAGCATAGCGCTTCTGACCATCCTGCTCCCACTCACGGCTGCGAAGGCGACCCTCGATATAGAGCTGTGAACCCTTATGCACATACTTATCTACAACCTCGGCGAGGCTACGCCACAAGGTTACGGTATGCCACTCGGTATGCTCTGTGCTCTCGTTAGTTTGGCGGTTGAAGATGCGCTCGCTCGTAGCGAGGCGAATGCGTGCTACCTTAACGCCTGTCTCAAGGCTACGCACCTCGGGCTCCATGCCCACGTTTCCTACAAGTATTACTTTGTTTATCATAACTTTATCTCTTTATATCTATTAATCAAAATCATCCACAACACTCTTTTTCTTGCTACCCTTACCCTCGGCATTACGCTCCTTGAACTTGATGTTAGCAATAAGGCTCTCAACGAAGTTGTCGCGATCGGGACCGTCGATAAGGCGCATGGCGATAGGCTGGTAGTACATAGCGCGCATCATCTTCTCGGGCATGCGTGCACGACGCAACCTTACGGCATCCTTCTCCGTAGTAAGGATGATGGCACGGGGGTGCTTATTAAATACCTCATATATCTGCCTGAGGTCATCAGCTGTGAACCTGTGGTGGTCGGGGAAGATAACCTTATCTACAACCGTAAAGCGTGTCTCGGCCTCGCGAATGAAGGGGCGTGGGTTGCCAATACCCGACACAAGTATAGCCTGCTGTGCGTAGTATGGCTCCTCGCGGTTGTCGAAATCGTAGATGGGCTCGATGTTGAGTGTCTCGATATTCGTGAAGAAGACATTTTGGTATGCCTGGTCGCGTAACTTATTGTACCATATACGTTTGTCAATAGGGCTCATAGTGTCGCTACACTTCGAGACGATGAATATGTGACCCTCCTTAAGGCGTGAGGGCACGTCGCGGAGGCGACCCAAAGGTAGCATATGGTCGTTGTCGTAGGGGCGTGTAGAGTCCACGATGAGGATGTTGACCTTGGGGCGTACTCTACGGTGCTGGAAACCGTCGTCCATGATTATAAGGTTCACCTCGGGGTGCTCCTTACGTATGCGCTCGATGCCAGCGACTCTATCCTCCGATACCACGACCACGGTCTCGGGAAACTTTAACTTCATCTGCAGTGGTTCGTCGCCCACGTCGCTATAGATGTCATCTGCCATAACCTCGCGGTAGCCCTTCGTAGTGCGGCCATAGCCACGCGAGAGGATGGCCATGGTGTAGTGACCCGAAAGTGACGAGAGTATGTACTCTGCTGTGGGGGTTTTGCCCGTGCCACCAACGGTGATGTTACCGACGCACACGATGGGTATATCGAAGGAGTAACTCTTCAATACGCCCCAGTCGTAGAGGCGGTGACGGATGATCACCACCAGTGTATATATCCACGATATTATGCGTCTAATAATCTTCATTTGTTACGAAATGTTGCAGTACCCTATGTGCACTATCGGTCAAAGGTAAGGTTTATTTTCGTAACGACCAAATAAATAGCTGTTTTTAGCGTTTGCAGACTATAATAGTACGTACAAAAGCGTAAATAAACCAAAAATATTACTACCTTTGCCGAATATGAAACTTATAGCTCGTTTTTCCACACTGCTTCTACTCTTAGGTATGGTAGCGTGTGGCGGAGGCTCAACCGACACAAAGGGCAAAAATGCCGATAATGGCACAGCAAACAAAGAACCAGAGTACCTTTATGGCATAGATATAGAGGGTTACACCATCGCCAACGATACCGTACGTTCGGGCGAGACAGTAGGTGGCATCTTGGGTCGTAGAGGCGTCTCAGCAGTCATGGTAGACCGTCTCGACAAGGCTTCGGCAGAGGTATTTCCATTGCGCAAGATACGTGCCGACAAGGCATATACAACCTTCACACGCACAGTGAGTGACTCGCTCGGTGAGCGCGAGGTGTTGGACTATCTCGTATATCAGGTAGACCTCATCGAATACGTAGTATTTGGCTTTCACAAGGACTCGGTATCGGTGGTTAAGGGTGAGCACCCCGTAGACATCGTGCGCCAGAACCGCGAGGCTGTAATCACCTCGTCACTCTGGGGTGCTATCATGGAGCAGGACATGCCCTACGCTTTGGCCGCAGAGGTTGAGGATATCTACCAGTGGACTGTCGATTTCTTCGGTATACAGGAGGGTGACTCATTTGCCGTTATCTACGACGAGAAGTTTGTAAATGGCGCATCCGTAGGTATCGGCCGCGTGTGGGGTGCTAAGTTTACACACGGCGGTAAGGAGTACTACGCTATCCCATATGCTCAGGAGGAGGATAACCTCCGCTACTGGGAGTATAACGGCGAGTCGTTGCGCAAGCAGCTCCTCAAGGCGCCATTGAAGTATACACGCATCAGCTCGAAGTTCTCGAACGCACGTCTCCACCCCGTGCACAAGGTATATCGCCCACACCACGGTGTAGACTACGCCGCACCATCAGGTACTCCCGTACACTCTGTTGCTGATGGCACAGTCATCTTCGCAGGCTGGGGCGGCGGTGGTGGTAACACACTAAAAATCAAGCATGCAGGAAATCTCCAGACAGGTTATCTCCACCTTAAGAGCTTCGCTAAGGGCATTAAGGTAGGTACGAAGGTGTCGCAGGGTCAGCTTATCGGTTATGTAGGTTCTACGGGTACATCGACAGGTCCTCACCTCGACTACCGCATCTGGAAGAATGGCACGCCCATCGACCCATTGAAGGTGCCACAGGAGCCCGCAGAGCCTATTGCTGATGCACACAAGGCGCGCTTCGAGGCAGTACGCGATAGGGTAGTTGCGGAGCTCGAGGGTAAGACTCCCGAGGGTGGCGTAATCACCGAGGAGGACATCTTCCCTAACGGTAAGTAATATATCCAGCTATGGATGAGCGATTTATAAAGTTTATAAAGAAGCATCATGTGCTTACCCTCGCTACGGTAAATGGCGAGGGTATGCCTTATGTTGCAAACTGCTTCTACGCCTACGACGCGAAGCGCAACCTCTTTGTCTTTACCTCCGACCTCACTACGCGCCATGGCGCAGAGATGGCGGCAAATGACAACGTGGCGCTATCTATAGTCCTTGAGACACGCATCGTGGGCCGTGTGCAGGGCCTTCAGGTTACGGGCAAGGCAGAGCGTGGCGACGATGCTGCGCGCAAGTGCTATATCAAGCGCTTCCCTTATGCTGCGGCGGCTAACCTCGAGATATGGATGGTGGCCCCAACGCTGATGAAGCTCACGGATAATACACTCGGATTTGGAAAGAAACTACTATGGCAAAGCGAGGAGTAGTAATCGTTGCAGGAGGCTCGGGTAGTCGTATGCAGTCGGCTATACCCAAGCAGTTCCTTATGCTTGGTGGCGAGCCCATCGTGGCACGCACCATAAACACATTTAGTGAGGCACTCCCTGGTGCTGAGATTGTCGTGGTGTTGCCCGAGGCGCATATCCCCCTCTGGGAAAACCTTCGTGCGCGCTTCGATGTCGCACCACACCGCATCGTCGCGGGAGGTAAGGAGCGCTTCCACTCGGTGCTTAACGGCATAAACGCACTTAGTTCGGAGGTGGAGTATATCGCTGTGCACGATGGCGTTAGGGCGCTGGCCACGAAGCGCCTTATAATCCGCGCTATGCTCGCTGCCGAGCAACACGATGCAGTGATTCCCGTAGTGGATGTCGTTGACTCATACCGCCGCGTTGAGGGGGATAACTCCTATATCGTGCCCCGCTCGGAGTTGCGTATTGTGCAGACGCCGCAAATATTTAAGGCTCAACTACTTCGCGATGCGTATAACGTGGAGTTTAGCCCTCTGTTTACAGACGATGCCTCGGTGGTTGAGGCCTCTGGCTGTCACATAACATTGGTCGATGGCGAGCGCACAAACATCAAGATTACAACGCCCGAAGATATAACTTTAGCCGAGAGTTTCTTAGGTTTATTGTCGTAAATTGTTCTCTGCGGCATTCAGAATATGCTACCCAGGAGTGTGTCATCCCTGGGTAGTTTTTTTATTTATGCAGTACTTTTTTAGAAAAATATTTGTTTTTCGGGAAAATATTGCTTAAATTTGTTATTCGAATAATAGAACAACTTTTGGAACAACTTAAAACTAACAATAAACCTAATTTAACTACTATGACAAAGATCCTTAAAATTCGCGATCTTACTTTGCGTGATGGTCAGCAGTCATCTTTCGCAACACGTATGACTCAGCAGCAGGTAGACCGCTGTCTTCCTTACTACAAGGATGCAGGTTTCTACGCTATGGAGGTTTGGGGCGGTGCAGTGCCCGACTCTGTAATGCGCTACCTTAATGAGAACCCTTGGACTCGTCTCGAGACCATCAAGAAGGCAGTGGGCGATGTATCGAAGCTCACAGCTCTCTCTCGTGGTCGTAACCTCTTCGGCTATGCTCCCTACACCGACGAGATTATCGACGGCTTCTCTCGCAACGCTATCGAGAGCGGCTTGGGCATCATGCGTATCTTCGACGCTTTGAACGATGTTGACAACGTTAAGTCAACAATCAAGTATATCAAGCAGTATGGCGGTATCGCTGACTGCGCAGTCTGCTACACTGTAGATCCTAAGTACTCTGACGGCGAGGAGCACGACAAAGTATTTACTGATGAGTATTTCTTGGATAAGGCGCGACAGATGGCAGAGCTCGGCGCTGACATGATTACTATTAAGGATATGTCAGGTCTTATTCCTCCCGCACGTGTTGCAGGCCTCATTAAGCTCTTGAAGAAGGAGCTCGGCGTAACTGTTGACTTCCACACACACTGTACTCCTGGTTATGGCCTCGGTTCAGTATATGCAGCTATCGTAGCAGGTGTTGACATCGTCGACACTAACTGCTGGTGGTTTGGTGGTGGCACAGGTGCTCCCGCAGTTGAGCTTGTTTACCTCTTCTGTAAGAAGTTGGGTATCGAGCTTGGTGCAAACATGGAGGCTGTAGCTAAGATTAACGTTGAGTTGAAGGATATCCGCAAGGAGCTCGAGCTCTCTGTATTCGGTGCAGAGAAGCCCCTTCCAAAGCCCTTCAACCCCCTCACTGACGAGGTTCCCGCAGAGGTTGACGCATTGCTCGACCGTTGCGTGAAGGCAGCCGAGGAGGAGAACTGGGATGAGCTTTTGGTAGCATCACAGGCTATCGAGGCATACTTCGGCTTCCCCGCGCCTAACAAGCTTGTTCAGGATGCTGAGATTCCTGGTGGTATGTACTCTAACATGGTGGCACAGCTCAAGCAGCTCGGCGCTGAGGACATCCTCCCACGCGCTATGGAGCTTATTCCTCCCGTACGTCTTGCAGCGGGTCTTCCACCCCTCGTAACGCCTACATCACAGATCGTGGGTGCTCAGGCTGTTAACTGCGCTATGGACGAGAAGGCAGGTCGTGCTATGTACACAAATAAGTCGGCTCAGTTCGTAGGTCTCGTGAAGGGTGACTACGGCCGCACTCCTGTTAAGATTTCAGAGGATTTCCGCGAGAAGATTTGTGGCTTTAGAGAGGAGCGTCCTTACGATACATCTAAGTACCAGAAGCAGCCTAACCCCGTATTGGAGAAGGCAGGTGGCGTACACTTGGCAGAGAACGAGAAGGAGGAGCTCTTGCTCGAGTTGTTCCCATTGGTTGCTAAGGCATATCTCACAGGCATCAAGGAGGCTGCATACGCTGAGAAGGTAGCTGCAGATCCATCATTGAAGAAGGAGGAGGCAGTAGAGCTTCAGCCTATCACTGGTGACACTATCCTCGCACCACTTCCTGGCCGTGTTATCGAGCTCAAGGTTAAGGTTGGCGATATGGTTACTGTAGGTCAGGAGGTTGCTATCCTCGAGGCTATGAAGATGGAGAACTCTATCACATCTGACTTCGCTGGTCGCGTTAAGCAGATCATCGTTAAGGAGGGTGACACCGTACAGGCTGAGGGCGTTATCATCGAGATCGAGAGCGCTAAGGCTGGTGCGGGTGCAGGTGCTAAGCGCCCCGTGACTGGTAAGACCGTATGCGCACCACTTCCTGGTCGCGTTATCGAGCTTAAGGTTAAGGTGGGTGATAAGGTTAACGCTGGCGACGAGGTTATGATCCTCGAGGCTATGAAGATGGAGAACTCTATCACTACTGACTACGCAGGTTTCGTTAAGCAGATTCTCGTTGCTGAGGGTGACACCGTAGCTGCTGACGCTATCCTTATCGAGGTTGCAGACTCTATGGAGGACGATGGCGCAGAGGTTGCAGAGCGCAAGGTAACAGCTGCTGATGGCAACACTGTAAATGCTCCACTTCCAGGTCGCGTTATCGAGATTAAGGTTAAGGCTGGCGATAAGGTTACCGTAGGTCAGGAGGTTATGATTCTTGAGGCTATGAAGATGGAGAACTCTATCTCTTCAGACTACGCAGGTGAGGTTCTCGGCTTGTTGGTAGCTGAGGGTGATACTGTAGCGGCAGATCAGCCACTCGTAGTAATCAAGTAATTTCTTGTGATAAGGGGTCATCTGCGACCCCTCAATCCAAAGAGCGAATGGGTAGTACGGTCAAGTACAACCCATCCGCTCTTTCTCTTTATCGGGGCCACATCTAACCCCTTCTGACAAGAAATTGGGTGGTGTTGCAACAAAGGAACTTGATGTCACCACACCACTCTGACGCTAAATTGTGTGCGGTATTTTATACCGCCGAGATTGCGTTATAGCGCTCCTCTATTATTCGCCAGTCGATGACCTTCCAGAGTTCATCAACGCTATTACGGCGCATATTGCGGTAGTCGATGTAGTAGGCGTGCTCCCACACATCTATTGCCAAGAGTGGCGTTAGGTCGTCCGTTAGGGGTGTGCCCGCGTTGGGCTTCGAGATGATGTAGAGCCTGCCGTCTTTGTCCGCCGCGAGCCACGTCCAGCCCGAGCCAAAGAGTGTCGTGGCCTGCGTTGTCATGCGCTCCTTAAGTGCCTCGAACGAGCCGAACTCCTCAACTATGGCGCGCTTAAGGGCGCCCGTGGGGTTGTGCTGGGCACGTGGTGCAAGCTGCTCGAAGTAGAAGACATGGTTCCAGGCTTGTGCGGCGTTGTTGAAGATAGCGCCATCGCTGGTGCGCACAATCTCCTCGAGGGGCATTGTGGCATAGCGCGTATCCTCAATCAGCTCGTTTAGCTTGGCGACGTATGTCGCATAGTGCTTGTCGTGGTGGAAGTGTAGCGTCTCGGCAGAGATGTAGGGCTCGAGAGCGTCGTAGGCGTAGGGCAGCTCAACGATGGTGATGAGCGCCGTGGCAATGGTTGAAAGTGTCATAATTGCAGTGTTTTAAGGTTTTATACCCTCGTGTACTGCAATAATGGCGCCATGCGACTATCGCTTTTTGTTCTCATGCTTCCACATCTGCCAGCTGTTGATAAGGTTCTGCCACACGATATATGCCGTGGGGGCGATAGAGGCGATGGGGTTGAGGAAGTTTAGCGAGAGCCATATCGCGAAGATGGTGTTCTTCTGACCTACGGACTGTGTCGTTGCCACCACATCACCCGTATAGCGACCCAAGAAGCGTCCCGCCCTGAACTGCGCAATGCAGAGCACGAGGGCCACCAGGGCGAGCTCTATCTCAACCATTGTGTCGGCATCCTTAGTGCCGATAATAAATATTGTGGTGCGACCCATAACGAGGATTAGCGATATGAGCCATAGGTAGAACGATATGGATGAGTGCGATGCGAACCATGCTGCAACCTTTGGTAGCAACCAGCGGCAGAACTGCGCAACGACAAAGGGTGCGATAAGTGTGGGGGCTACGCGTCCGATAATCTCCATAAAGTCGCAGCTACCATTGCCAAAGGCGTGGAGCATATAGGGAGCCACAATCGCGGTGACGAGGTTGCAGATAAGACTATACGTAACCATCATCGTTACGTTACCACCGAGCATGCCACCAATCACCACCGCAGCCATGGCTATAGGTGCCATAACGCAAATCATAGCGCCCTGACCTACGGTTTCGCCTAAGAGTGGTGTCACGGCATAATAGACAATAGCGGCACCCACAAACTGAATGAGTAACATCCATAGGTGCGACCACGATAGACGCATCTGGCGCACATCGACGCGGCAGAAGGTTATAAATAGCATCGCCGCGATAAGCACGGGTGTTAAGGTGTGTTGTGTCACCTCCTCGACTACAGCAAGCGGGCGGCATAGTGCTACGCCTACAACCATAGCCAGGGGCATGGCGAGTGTTCTTATGTTTTGGCGTGTGAGTTTCATGGGTTACTTCTGGGTTTTCTTACTCTTTTTGCGACTCTTGCGCTCGCTCTTACGCTCCTCAGCGCTCTTATGCTTCGAGAGTAGGTAGTCGAGACTCTTTGCCATCATGCGGTTGCGCTCGTTGTCGTTTGTTATGGTCTCAAAGGGGAAACCCACGACGATTGCGCGGTGACCACCCGCATAGGCTATGGCTGCCGAGGTGTCGGTGTCGTAGAGAAGTATGGAGTGCGCACCCTCACCTATGGGCGATACAATCTCTGCCGCCTCCACAGCGTATATCTCCGAGGATAGCTCGGTGTTGAATGCCACCTCGCCAATTAGACACGACGTTTGCTTACGCTTTAGTGAGAGCGTTATGGGTGTCATGGCACGCTCGGCGAGGGTGTCACAGCCGCCAAACGATGCGTGTATCACCTCTTCGGCAAAGGCTATGTCCTCAACCGTAGTATCCTCGTGTAGGTCTGTTAGGGTGTATGCTCCCGTAACAAGGAGTGCTCCTCCCGCTTCGGTGTATGTGCGTAGCGCTTGTTGCAAGGTCGTGGGGATGGCCTCGTGGCGAGGTGTGGTGTTTCGACCTATGGTTGTTGTGCGCTGCTTGCCGAGTATAAGGTCTACGGCGCGGAACTCCTGGAGCTCTACCGTGCCCGCCTCCACAGCACCTGCCGATGTAGAGGAGAAGGAGTATCCTGCCTCGCAGATAGATGCACCATGCAGAGCAGGGTAGTCGAAGGTGTTGCCTGCAAGCACCTGTGTCTCGTAGTTGCGGCGCGACGTGCCGAGGGCGTTGCGATCATCCTCCGAGCGGTTTAGTGAGCGGTCAAATATGGTCTGCTCGCCGATGAAGGATATGTCCTCGATGTATGGTACGCCACCATCGTGTGTATGTACGAAGCCTGCGGTGGAGTCTGTAGATATGCGCTGGGGTGCCGATACGCGCGTAAAGCCGTTAACGACAAGTATGTCGCCCTTGGAGTGCGAGGTGTAGCATGCCGAGAGGGTCTCGCTATCGAAGCTCTCGCCACCACCATTTACAGCAGTTATGCGGTAGCTGTATATGTGGTCAGCCTCCTGCTTGACGGTTGTCGAGGTGGCATCTATGCGGCGGCCAGTGTCGAAACCTCCGCCATCCACGCGCGTATATAATATATAGTACTCTGCCTCGGCGGTGGGCTCGAGGGGGTCGTGTGTAGGCTGCCACGATAGGTGTGCTGTGTTGCCCTTTAGTACCACTGCGAAGTTGTGCACGGGAAGGGGCTGCACAACGTAGTCGAAGTTGTACTGCGATGCCACATAGCGTAGTATGCCCTTGTATATCGCGCGACTCACATCGAAGCGGAAGGCGGGGTCGAGGCCGTAGCTCATGTCGCCATAGTTCTGATGTGAGAGTAACTCGAGGAGCATCGTGGGACAGTTAGGTATGCGTGCCTCGTAGTATGCTCTATCCCACATGCCACGACGCTTCCACTCGGGCTCGTGCAGTGCGCGTATGTCCTCGACAATCTGCGTCATCACGACATCTGTGAGGTCGCGCGAACGTAGGCGCGAGGTGTTGAGGGCGAATTTACCCTTGTTGTCGCGTGTGCAGTATATGCCGAGTGTGCCCACCACATCGTCGTTGTCTCTCACTCCAGCGTCGGAGTGCATGGCGAGTGTCAGGTCGATGGGTATGCGTTTGCCTGTGCTGTCTGCGAGGTTCTCGCTGCCTCCCATAAGGTGGTTAACCCAGTGTGCGCGAGACATATAGTCCTCTTTGTAGTCGTCGGTGTTATCCTTCGGTGAATAGACGTGTGTGGGAAATCCCGACCACTGCAACCAGTAGCGTGCACCTTCGGTAAAGCGTGGGTAGCCACTTGTGTTAGCCTTTGTGAGAGTGTCCGTAATGCTGGAACTGCGACCGATGTTACCCATGCCACCACCAATCTTTATAGCATCGGCGCTCACCACGCCCTGCTCCGTTGAGTAGTTCGTGAGCGTCACAAGTGTATCGTGCTCGCCTGCCTCAAAGTAGAACTCGCCAAGCGCTATCCACATCGAACCTCCCATCTTCTGGTTGATGGTGAAGGTGTGGTCGGCACCCGAGGCATGCACTGTGTAGTGAGCATCGCTCACGCTATTCTTAAGCGTTGTGTATGAGATATATAGGGTGTATGTGCCCGAGGTAGGTATCGTGCCACCCCATGTTGCTGTTGCAACGTTCGAACCATCGGTTGTCGTTGCTATCATGCGTGCCGTGCCGTCGGTAAAGGGGTTGTGTCCCGTGGGGTAAACCTCGTGCAGGTGTGCAAAACCTCGACCAGCATGCTTCCATGCCGTAGCGCCGCTTGTCTCGCGATAGATGGCGGGCGATATGCCCTTGTCGTTATCTAAAATTACCTCCTCGGTGCGCATGCTACGCTCTCGCGGGAGGAGTACGTTTGCTCCAGCGCGCTCGAGCATCGGCAGGATGTAGGGTATTACGTAGCTCTGCGTGTATAGATCCTCGACTGTCTCCCACAGACGTACACGCTGCCAATACCAGTCGTCCATCTTGTTTTTGTAGTAGCGACCATGACTCTGCCATAGCGCTATATGTCTGTTTTGTAGACCATTAGTGGGTTGTGATAACTCGCTTGTGCGCGTTATTAGGGGCGTTACATTTCGATATGTAAAGGCCTTTGAGGTGTGCTCAGGATCGTAGTAGTGGGGTATGAGGTTGTCGATGAGTTTGCCGTCGGAGTAGATGAGTAGTTCGTAGAAACGATACTTCTCGGGTAGGGCACTACGCACACTGTCGTATATACGCTCGAGGTTGTCGGGACGTATGGGGTAGTAGGCGAGCTCTGCCGAGGCCTTAACCTCGACCTTGCGGTTGCGTATGCGTACCTCGTCTACCTTGACGTAGCTTCCCGTTACTTCGGGTAGCGTTATGCTCTGTAGCTTCGCGGCAATGGCGGTGCGCTCCGTCTTGTTGAGTGAACTCTGCGCCGAGGCAGATGTCGTAACGAGAAGAAGTACAATAGAGAGTATGTATCGTGTTAATCGGCTCATTATGTGGAGGTACGCCTGCTAATATCTTACGTTCGAGAGGAATAATCCGCAGGCGGGGGCTCCAGCGCTTGAGCGTGACAGGTCACGCGAGGTGATGATGTTGTCGAACTCCTCGACGGTGTAGCGACCACGACCAACATCGACAAGTGTGCCCACAATGGCGCGTACCATATTGCGCAGGAAGCGGTCGGCACGAATGGTGAAGCGTAGTGTGCCGTCACTCTCCACCACCCACTCGGCGTGTGTTATGTGGCAGATATTGGTCTTATTGTTGGAGTTTAGTTTTGCAAATGATGTAAAATCCTCGTGCACAAGAAGTCGTCGTGCTGCGGCGTTCATAGCCTCGATGTCGAGGTCGGCGGTGTAGTGCCATGCTGAGTAGCGACGGAAGGGCGATTTGCGGGGTGTGAGGAAGTAGGTGTACTCACGCTCCTTGGCGTCGAAGCGCGCATGCTGGTTCTCATCAACCTCGTATATGCGCATAATAGCGATGTCGTGGGGCAACACCTTGTTCATCTTGTAGGCAAGCTGATGGCAATCTACGGTGGTGTCGCTGTCGAAGTGTGCGGTGTAGAACGAGGCATTCACGCCCGTATCTGTGCGTCCCGCTCCCACAATCTCTGTAGGCGTGCCGCGTAGCATCGAGAGCTTAGCCTCGATGGTACCCTGCACCGTAGCGGTGTCGGGTTGGCGCTGCCATCCGAAATATGCCGCACCGTCGTATTGTAACTCTATGAAATAGCGCATGACAAAACCTCGTTTAATATTCGCGGGCACCAAATATCGCAGTGCCTATGCGCACCATTGTCGAACCATACTCAAGGGCGATGGGGTAGTCGTCAGACATGCCGATAGAGAGGGTGTCGAACGTCTCGCCAAAGCGTGGCTTAAGCTCCTCGAAAATATCTCTAATAGTTTGGAAATCGCGACGTATGGTAGCCTCGTCGTCGGTGTTTGTGGCGATTGTCATAACACCACGAACGCGGATGTGTGACATGGCATCCAACGCTCCCGATGCGAGGTATGAGCGCAACGCCTCGATGTCCCAACCCGACTTTGTCTCCTCATCGGCAACGTGCACCTCAAGCAGAATGTCTATCGTGCGCTCATTTTTTGCTGCCTGCTTCTCAATCTCCTCGACGAGACGGTCGGAGTCTACCGATGCGATGAGTGATACGAAGGGGGCAATAAGTTTGACCTTGTTGGTCTGGAGGTGGCCAATCATGTGCCACTCGATGTCGGCGGGTAGGGTAGCCTGCTTTTGTGCCATCTCCTGTGGGCGGCTCTCGCCGAAGATGCGCTGGCCAGCCTCGTAGGCCTCCATCACGCGCTCTGCGGGGTGAAACTTCGATACGGCCACAAGGTTCACACCCTCGGGCAGTGTGGCGTATATTCTCTCTAATCGTTGCTTTACGGTCATAGTTTTGTGCTTTTGCTTGCAAAAGTACAAATTATATGGCAAGAGTGCAAGCCCGCGACTCTATTTCTTGCCATGGCTGCGCAGATGTGTCGCTGACATGAGAAATCCCCACAACCGAATCTCTTGTCAAAAGTGGTTAGGCTTGGTCTCGACATGAAAATAGCCAGGATGGGTAGTACTTTGGCGTACGTCCCATTCTGGCTATTGATTGAGAGGTCGAGAATGACCTCTTTTCACAAGAGATTCAATTTAGCAGTAGAAGGTAGTAGATGCAACGCTCGGCAAAAAAAATGCGGATGGGTTGTACTGTGGCGTACTGCCCATTCGCATTTTCTTTTGTTAGCGGCAGCAGATGCTGCCTTATAGTGCTAAATTACATGTGGATAGCGCAACCAAGTGCATCCTCCGCTGCCTCCATCACTGCCTCGTGCATAGAGGGGTGTGCATGGATAGTGCGTGCGATGCGGTGTGCGCTCACGCCCAATACCTTAGCAAGGGTTGGCTCGCCAATCATCTCTGTAACGTTGTGACCCACGAAGTGTGCACCGAGGAGCTTCTCCTCAGCGTCGAAGATAAGCTTCACGAAGCCGTCACGCTCGCCCGCAGCAGTAGCCTTACCCGATGCGGTATATGGGAACTTACCCACCTTATACTCGATGCCTGCAGCCTTTACCTGCGCCTCGGTCATGCCGACAGAGGCAACCTCAGGAGAGGTGAAGATGCACGATGGGATTGTAGAGTAGTCCACAGCCTCGGGGTTGAGACCGCAGATGTGCTCCACGCAGTGGATAGCCTCAGCCGATGCTACGTGCGCAAGGGCGGGTGTTGCGATGATGTCACCGATGGCATATACGCCGTCGATGTTTGTTTTGTAGTGCTCGTCAACCTTGATCTTGTCGCGCTCGATCTCGATGCCGAGCTCCTCAAGACCCATATCCTCGATGTTTGACTTGATGCCGACAGCCGAGAGCACGATGTCTGCCTCGAGCGTCTGCTCACCCTTCTTACCCTCGATAACGACGTCACACTTGCCATCCTCGCGCACAGCGACAGACTTAACAGTTGTAGATGTCATCACCGTAGCGCGGAGCTTGCGGAAGGCGCGCTCCATAGCCTTTGCTGTGTCCTCATCCTCGAGAGGCATGATCTGAGGCATATACTCGACGATAGTAACCTTAACGCCCATTGTAGCGTAGATGTATGCGAACTCCGAACCGATAGCGCCAGAACCCACTACAACCATTGTCTCGGGGAGCTCGGGGAGTACGAGGGCCTCCTTAGATGAGATGATGTGCTTGCCGTCGATGGGCATGAAGGGCATGACGCGGGGACGTGCACCTGTTGCAAGGATGATGTGGTCAGCCTCGTAGTCAACACCCTCAACCTCTACGGTATCCTCAGCCTTAAGGCGACCGAAGCCTGCGATAACGTCGATGTTATTCTTCTTCAAGAGGAACTGAACGCCCTTGTTCATGGTTGTTGCCACCATGCGCTCACGCTCCACCATCTTTGTCCAGTCGGGCTTTACCTCACCCTCGATGCTCACGCCATATGTCGCAGCAGCCTTGCAGTCGGCATATACCTGAGCCGAGCGCACGAGGGCCTTTGTGGGGATGCAACCCCAGTTGAGGCATACGCCACCAGCATCTGCCTTCTCGACGATTGCCACGCGCTTGCCACACTGTGCCGCACGAATAGCTGCTACATAGCCACCAGGGCCTGAGCCAATAACGATGATATCATATCTTTCCATAGTGATAACGCTTTAGTAGGTTAAAGTGCAATTACTTTACCACCTTGAGAACCTCACCATTGTCAGCAGCTACAGCGCGCTTCCAATTCTCGCTGTAACCAGGCATCTCGATAATGCCAGGGATGTCCTTGCCATTGCCGTTGTCGATAAAGCCGTTCTCATCCTCACCCTTAACGTTACCATCGATGTACTTAACCATGAGGTACTTGTCGAGTGTTGTCCATACGTTGAAGAGTGTCTGTGCAGTCTCCACGCTGAACTCTGTAGCTACCTTGCGAGCCTTCTTATCCTTGTTTGATACGTTAGCAATCTTAGCGTCCATTGCGGGGATGAGCTCGAGCATAGAGTTCTCCCAGTAGTCAACAACCTCGCGTACGTTCTTGCCTACGACGTTGTAACGCAAGTATGCAAACTGTGCTACGCGGTTAGTGATCCAGAACATAGATGTATCTGAATACTTGAGCATTGTGCCGTTGCCATCCTTCAAACACTCGGGAACCTCTGTAGATGTAACGTAGATAGGTGTAAGAGGTGATGTTGCAGCATCGTCAGTACCAAACCAGAGGATACCAGTCTTACCAGGACGTGCCTGACCTACAAGCCAGAATGCTGTCTGCTGTGTTGCTGTTGCGCGCTCGTTGCAATACTCAACGCCGTCAACCTCGAAGTACATAGGACGCCAACGATAGGGGCAACCCTCGCCACCAGCACCGATGTCTGTTGTCATATCCATCTTTGTGCCCTCATAGTGGTCACGCATGCAGTCCATAAGCTGCTTGGGCGATACCTTCTCCACGGGCTTAACCCACAAAGGCATGCGGTTAGCAGGATTGTGACCCATAGCGTAGTCCTCATACTGATCCATGTCGGCAGCTACAGTGCGGAAGAAAGCCCATACACGAGCCTCGCAACCACGCATAGCACCGAAATCGAGTGGTGCGTATGCCTCAGCAAAGCTGAAGTCCTCGTTTGAACCCTCATACCAACCGAACTTACGTGCTACATCTGCTACATCCGCAGCGTAGAGACAGTTCTCGGGGTCGTCCCAGGGGAATGTAGTGATACGAGCCTGGTTTGCGTGGCCGCTAACGTAACCATCAGGAATGCGGCGTGCTACCCATACGATACCCTTATCCTCGGGACCCTTGCCGATAAGCTCCATGATCCACGCCTCCTCAGTATCTACGATAGAGAAAGACTCACCTGAAGAGCAGTAACCGTATGTGTTAGCCAAGTCAACGATGATGTCGATAGCCTCACGTGCAGTCTTTGCGCGCTGCAAAGTGATGTAGATGAGTGAACCGTAGTCGATGCCACCGTTGGGATCCTCCAACTCGGGACGGCCACCAAATGTAGTCTCAGTGATGAAGAGCGAGTGCTCGTTAGAGTTGCCGAGTGTGCGGTATGTTACGGGAGCCTGGCGAATCTTGCCGATGTAACGACCAGTATCCCACTCTGTTACGTCCATCCACTCTGTGTACTTGCCGGGGATGTGCTGGTAGAGTGTGCCGTAGAGACCGTGAGAGTCTGCAGCATAAGTTACCATGTTCGAGCCGTCGGTAGAGGCACCGCGCGTCACGATGAAGTTTGTACAAGCATCAGCCGTGTAAACCGAGCCGATGAATGCGCCCACAAGGGCCGCAAGCTTAAGTAGTCTTTTCATAAGTTTTTTAGGTTATAATTTATTTATTCTATTGTTATTCACGCTGTTTAGGCATATTAACCTTCAAAGATACTAATTTATTTTGAAATAACAAGCGACGGCCCTGCTGCGATACAAAAAAAGAGTGCCCCGCGGGACACTCTTCTATCGTTTTGGCTCGTTTGGGATTACTCCTCAGCACCCTCCTCCTCGTAGTTAGGGAGCTTGAACTCTGTGAAGCCAGCTTTAACCAAGAGGTTGTACCAAGCGAAGCACTTCTTCATATCTGATACGTGAACGCGGTCGCGGTCGTACTCGGGCAATACCTTTGCGAACTCTGCCTGAATCTTATCTGCCGACTCCTTGTGTGAGATAGCCTCCTTGCCCTCAGTGTAGTTCCAGATGTTTGTGAAAACGTCTGCGAGAGGAATATCCTCACCCTCAGTGAACATAGAGATCTCGGTGAGTGCGCTTACGCGTGCTGTTGCCGAAGCGTTCATGCGCTTACCATCGAGGAGTGACTCCACGATAACGCCACGCTGCGACTGTGCCACATACTTGAAGAGGCCGGGCTGACCCGAGATAGCCAAAATATCCTTTAATTCCATAGCTATAAAAATTGCTTAAATTGAACGTTCAAAAGTTTTAACGTCGCAAAGTTAATTATTTTTCGCAAATATCCTCACTTCTGGCCCGAAAGTTACACATAGATGTAATTTTATGGATGCCAAGTGTTACAACATATCGCAAAATTTTGTATATTTGTAGTTGTGATATAAAAAAGTGTGCATTTCGATATGAAGAATAACAAAATAGAGATTATTCAGATAAACATCTCGGGTGAGGATAAGCCCGGCCTAACATCGTCGTTGACTGGTATATTGGCGCGTCACGATGCCTTTATCCTCGACATCGGCCAGTCGAACATCCACCAGTCGCTAACTCTCGGTATCCTATTTATGACTACAGCCGAGCGCTCGGGACAGATTATGAAGGAGTTGCTGTTCAAGGCCTCGGAGATGAACATTCAGATACGCTTCACGCCCATCGACGAGGAGGAGTATCGCCGCTGGGTGACGGGTCAGGGTAAGAACCGTTACATCCTCACGCTCGTAGGTCGCAAGATTACCGCCGAGCACATATCGCGTGTCACACAACTCATATCGGATGCAGGTCTTAACATCGACGATATCAACCGCCTAACGGGTCGTATGCCACTGGATGAGGATGAGCGAGCACCCAAGACGAGCATCGAGTTCTCGGTGCGTGGTACGCTCTCGGACAAGGGACACTTCCAGAACGAGTTGATGAAGATTACGAAGGAGGGAGAGGTAGACCTCTCATTCCAGCGTGATGGCATCTTCCGTCGTTCGCGCCGTCTTATCTGCTTCGATATGGACTCTACGCTTATCCGCACAGAGGTTATTGATGAGTTGGCAGACCGTGCTGGCGTGGGCGCTGAGGTACGCGAGATTACCGAGCGAGCTATGCGTGGTGAGATAGACTTCCGCGAGAGCTTCGAGCAGCGCGTGGCGTTGTTGAAGGGTTTGGACGTAAGCGTAATGGAGGACATCGCTGTCAACCTCCCCATCACCGAGGGTGTTGACCGCATGATGACAATTTTGAAGCGCGTGGGTTACAAGACAGCAATCCTCTCTGGTGGATTTACATACTTCGGTAATTACCTCAAGAGCCGCTTCGGCTTCGACTATGTCTATGCTAACGAGCTCGAGGTTGAGGATGGTAAGCTCACGGGTCGCTACACCGGCGAGATTGTGGATGGCGCACGCAAGGCTGAGTTATTGAGATTGTTGTGCCAGTTCGAGAATATTGATATTCAGCAGTCTGTGGCTGTGGGTGATGGTGCAAATGATCTGCCTATGCTCAATATTGCGGGCCTTGGTATCGCCTTCCATGCGAAGCCCAAGGTGCGTGAGACAGCCCGTCAGTCGCTCTCAACGGTAGGCCTCGATGGCATCCTCTACTTCCTCGGTTTGAAGGACTCGTGGGTGGAGGCTA
This sequence comes from Bacteroidota bacterium, assembly GCA_023413645.1. Lineage (GTDB taxonomy): Bacteria > Bacteroidota > Bacteroidia > Bacteroidales > Rikenellaceae > Alistipes. Next base: position 18,766 of record JAEZPN010000017.1, on the reverse strand, counting down.
AGAGTTCGAAATAGTAATGAGGTTACTCTTTGCGATACTATGTTTTATGCTCGTCGGTTGCTATAATGCTGCCGACGAGTCTCATATTCTCTCCGAGTTACCACACGCAAAAACCGACATTAGGACCCTCAAAGAGCGCATCGTCGGTACTCGCCCCGCGCGTATCAACCAAGATATAGTGGTTGTAGGGCGCATTATCTCGTCTGACAGTGATGAGAACTTCTATCGCTCGATAGTTGTGGACGATGGCACGGGTGCCGTAGAGGTTATGATGGGTATCACGCCTCTGGCAGCCGACTATCCCGAGGGGTTGGAGGTGGCGTTGTGCCTCGAGGGATGCTACATAGCCTATAAGCGTGGCGTCGCTGTGGTAGGAACGGAGGCTGCAGAGTATGAAAGTTACGATGTCGGCTACCTTGCCTCGCGCGAGGCGGTAGATAGGGTAGTAGTGCGTGGCAGCAGCGTTGAGGTGCAGAGCCCTCGTAATGTTACTGTCGCAGAGTTGCAATATGCTGACTGTGGTCGCCTTATGCGTGTGGATGGACTACATGTCGTAGGCTCAACGAGTATCGATACCCTTGCGGGAGATGTGTTGTCTGATGCCCGCTGGAGGGGTTATGCCCTATTTAAGAATGAGGCGGGAGATAGTATAGCGGTGTACACGCGCGACTATGCGCGCTTTGCTGAGGATGCGATACCCCAAGAGCAGGTTGCGCTATCTGGCATTTTGGAGTGGGCGAAATATAACGGTGGCACGGAGTGTTACCAACTTAAGATGCGCTATGCGGAGGATTGTGTTATACGTTAGCCTTATCGTGCTTATGGCATGCTCCTCGCCCGTTAATAATCAAGTGGTTGATGGCGATGTCTCTATGACCTATCTGCGCTCGTTGGCTGATGAACGTAGTCAGTGCATAAAGAGTGATGTGTGGATTGAGGGTTGCGTGGTGCTCAACGATAAAGTTGGCGAGACGTATAAGTCGTTTGTACTCTACGATGGTGAGGCGGGAGTCGATGTAAAGGTCGATATTGAGGATGTAGACTTCGTCGTGCCACTATACGCCCAGGTGCGCATACGTTGCGAGGGTCTGTATGTGGGTCGCGAGGGTAGTCGTGTGGTGCTCGGTGCAGAGCCCACAGCGGAGTATGTCGTCGACCGCATCTCGGAAGCCGAATTTGAGAACCGTCTTGAAATAATACACCTCTACGATAAGTATAGCGGTTGTCGTACAATGCAGATAACCGACATAGGCCTCGACGATGTGTCGTGCTTGGTCTCTGTCGAAGCGGTGAGGATTATCCCTGAGGAGTCTTCGTTGGCGTGGTGCGATGCCGATGCTTCGGAGCGTCCATTCGAGTCGTCGTTACGACACTTTGTGGCTGGGGATAATACTCTTACGGTGGCGATATTAAACAGATGTGACTATGCCGCCCAAATTGTTCCGGGCGACATAGTCACATTAGTTGGTGTTGTAGATAGTTACGATGGCGAGGTGGTGTTGCGCCCAAGCAATATGCGCGCCCTGCCAACGATAGACGAGCCTTAGTGCTTCTTGTTCACGTGCTTTGTAAGCTCTCTGTCTACAAGCTCCTTATCCTCCTCGCTGAGGTCCTCGTACCACACTGTCATATCCTCAACAGCCTCCTTGACCTCCTTCTTATTGCCACTCTCGACAGCCTCGACTATATTCTCGTACTTCTCGACAGCCTTCTCGGGTGTGCTCTTGCATGCTATGGCGAGTAGTGTGATTGCTGCAAATATGAAATAACGCTTCATACTATTCTCGTTCTAAGTTCGGTTATTGTTTTATTTTCTTATTTATTCTCTGCTACCCAGTTTGTTAGCTCCACAAAGTCAGCCACCGAGAGCTGCTCGGCACGCATGGTGAAGAACTTGTGTTCGTTGCCACCGAAGTTGCCAAAGGCGGCCTTAAGCGAGTTGCGCAACATCTTACGACGCTGTCCGAATGATGCCTTTACAACCTTTATAAATAGCTGCTCGTCGCAGTCGAGCTTCTCGACATTGTTACGCACGAGGCGCACAACGGCACTCTTAACCTTTGGGGGTGGGTTAAACACCTTCTCGCCCACGGTGAAGAGGTAGTCGATGTCGTACCATGCCTGGAGTAATACGCTAAGGATGCCATACTCCTTAGATCCTGGAGGCTCTGCCAAGCGCACGGCAACCTCCTTCTGTATCATGCCCACACACTCGGGGACTATATCGCGGTTCTCGAGCACCTTGAAGAATATCTGTGACGAGATGTTGTATGGGAAGTTACCAATAATCTTGAGTCTCTCGCCATACACTGCACGAAGATCCATCTTGAGGAAGTCGCCCTCAGTGAGGCGTGGCGCAAACTCGGGATAGTGAGCGTGGAGATACTCCACCGACTCGGTGTCAATCTCTGCTCCATATGTCACGATGTCTTTGCGCTCCAACAGAAACTGCGTGAGTACACCCATACCGCAACCCACCTCGAGCACCTTGTCGGGAGACTCGGCACTACCACCCGAGAGTGATGTTGCAATCTTGCGTGCTATATTTAGGTCGGTCAAGAAGTGCTGACCGAGAGCCTTTTTTGCTCTAACTTCTGCCATATAAAAACTTTAGTTTGCTACCTCCGAAATAAACTTGATGCGCACGAGTCGAATCTCCTCCTCGCTATACTCCGAACCAAGCTCGTCGATAGCAGCATCCAACGAGTCGGTCTCGGCATCCTCCTTGAAGTAGAGGTAGATATCCTCGACCTTGTCCTCATCCATGATGGTGTTTAGGTAGTACTGTATGTCGAGGCGAGTACCTGAGTTCACGATAGCCTCAATCTCGCTGAGCAGCTCGTCCATATCGAGGTTCTTGGCGCGTGCAATATCCTCGAAGTCCATCTTGCGGTCGATAGACTGGATGATGAAGATCTTGTTGCTCGACTTATTCGCAACGCCCTTAACCACCATATCCTGTGGTCGTAATATCTCCTTCTCATCTACGTAGGCCTTGATGAGCTTGACGAACTCTGCACCAAACTTCTGTGCCTTACCAGCACCCACGCCAGAGATTGTCTGCAACTCCTCGATGGTGATGGGGTACTGAATAGACATATCCTCGAGCGAAGGATCCTGGAAGATGACGTATGGGGGCAGGTCGTTCTGCTTCGCTACCTTGCGACGCAAATCCTTAAGCATAGCGTAGAGCTCCTCGTCTGCTGCACCACCACCCTTGATAGGACCTGATGGCTCGTTTTCATCCTCAGCGTCGTAGTCGTGGTCGATGGTGATAGTAACCGACGTAGGCTTCTTGATATACTCCTCTCCGCGCGCGTTAATAGATATAAGACCGTAGTTCTCGATATTCTTATCCACAAAACCCATGATTAGAGCCTGGCGGATTACGGCGTTCCAGAAGCGTGCGTCCTTATCCTCGCCTGCACCAAATATCTCGAGCTTATTGTGGCTGTAACTCTTAATCATAGCCGTGGTCTTGCCCATAAGTACCGCTACGAGGTGGTCGGCCTTGAACTTGTCGCCAATAGCCTTGAGCGCCTCGAGTGCAAGCTGCAACTCCTCCTTAGCCTCTACCTTAGGCTTAGGCTTGCAGCAGTTGTCGCAGTTACCGCAGTTGGTCTCGGGGTATGTCTCTCCGAAGTAGTGCAATAGCGAGCGACGACGACACATCGAGCTCTCGGCATATGATACGGTCTCGAGAAGCAACAACTTGCCAATCTCCTGCTCGGCAACGGGCTTACCCTCCATAAACTACTCGAGTTTCTGAATATCCTTATAGCTGTAGAACGTCAGACAGTGACCTTCGCCACCATCGCGTCCTGCGCGTCCTGTCTCCTGGTAGTAACCCTCCAACGACTTAGGAATGTCGTAGTGGATGACGTAGCGCACGTCGGGCTTGTCGATACCCATACCGAAGGCGATGGTTGCGACGATGACATCCACGCGCTCGTGGAGGAAGGCATCTTGGTTGTCGGCACGTGTCTGCGCATCCATACCTGCGTGATATGCGCGCGCCTTGATGCCGTTTGCCATGAGCAACTCGGCAAGCTCCTCAACCTTCTTACGGCTGAGGCAGTAGATGATGCCGCTCTTGCCGTCATTCTGCTTGATGAAGCGGATGATGTCGTGGTCTACGTTCTGCTTGGGACGTAGCTCGTAGTATAGGTTGGCACGGTTGAATGATGAACGGAATACCGTTGCATCTGTCATGCCGAGGTTTTTCTGAATATCCATCTGCACCTTGGGTGTCGCGGTTGCTGTGAGTGCGATGAGGGGTGCCTGACCGATGTCATTGATGATGGGGCGAATACGGCGGTACTCAGGGCGGAAGTCGTGACCCCACTCCGAAATACAGTGTGCCTCATCTATGGCGTAGAACGATATCTTTATTTTGCGTAGGAAAGCAATGTTATCCTCCTTGGTCAGCGACTCTGGGGCGAAGTACAGAAGTTTGGTGCGACCGTCAAGGACATCCTGACGCACCTGTGCTATGGCCGACTTGTTGAGCGATGAGTTTAGGAAGTGTGCTATGCCCGACTCGGTAGAGAAGGTACGCATGGCATCGACCTGATTCTTCATCAGGGCGATGAGGGGGGATATGACGATAGCCACACCGTCCATTATAAGGGCAGGCAACTGGTAGCACAATGACTTACCACCACCTGTCGGCATAAGCACGAAGGTGTCCTTGCCAGAGAGCACGTTTTGAATGACTGCCTCCTGGTTACCCTTGAACGATGAAAATCCAAAATACTCGCGTAATTTATCGTGTAACAATACGCTTTGTTCGGTGTCCATAAATTTTCTCTAAAAATTTTACCCAAATATACTATATTTTTTTGAAAAATAGTGATAACTTTGCAAAAAAGTTACAAAAAAAATGCAATAGCCAATGAGACTTTTCACAAGCGAGCTGGTAAAATCCTATAAATCACGCACCGTCGTGAATCATGTCACCATTGACGTTAACCAGGGAGAGATCGTCGGTTTGCTCGGCCCTAATGGTGCGGGCAAGACAACTACCTTCTACATGATCGTGGGACTTATCAAACCCAACGAGGGTAGCATCTACCTCGAGGATAACGACGGCAAGGTCACAGACATCACAAAACTCCCCGTCTATCGCCGTGCGCAGATGGGTGTGGGTTACCTCGCACAGGAGGCATCCGTCTTCCGCCACCTTACGGTAGAGGACAACCTACGTGCCGTTTTGGAGATGACCGACTATTCGCGTCAGTACCAGCGTGAGCGTGTGGAGCAGCTTATCGAGGAGTTCCGCTTGCAGAAGGTGCGCAAGAGCTATGGTAATCAGCTCTCGGGTGGCGAGCGCCGCCGTACGGAGATTGCGCGTGCCGTAGCCATCAACCCCTCGTTTATCCTTCTTGACGAGCCATTTGCGGGTGTTGACCCCATTGCCGTTGAGGATATCCAGAATATCGTGGGTACGCTCAAGGATAAGAACATTGGCGTTATCATCACCGACCACAACGTCGACGAGACCCTCGCCATCACTGACCGCACATACCTCCTCTACGAGGGTAAGATTCTTAAGGCGGGTACGGCTGAGGACTTGGCGAACGACGAGATGGTGCGTAAGGTATATCTCGGTAGCAACTTTGAGCTTCGTAGCTCGCCACAGATGCGTCGCCAGATGCGCGAGAAGGAGGAGGCAGAGCGTGAGGAGGCACTTCGTCAGTTGGGACATACCCACATTGTGGATGATGATGATGACCTTTTGTAGACTTAAGCAATATTATATATAATATATGGATGACAGTACGGTTCCTTTAGGGAATAGATTGCATGGCGAGGTTATTCCGCCATGCTCAAAGAGTTATGCTCAACGTGCGTTGGCTGCGGCACTTCTTGCCTCGGGACGCACAACACTTCGTGGCATAGAACTATGCCGTGACACGCGTTCAGCCATCGAGGCTATCAGAACGCTCGGTGCGCGTGTCGAAATCATGGATGACAACACTCTTATCATAGATGGAGGTCTCAATCCCATTGCCGATGGACTAAATGTCGGTGAGTCGGGACTTGCGGCACGCCTCTTTACGCCCATCGCAGCCCTTTGCGACAAGCACATGCTTATCGAGGGTGAGGGTACACTCCGTCACCGCCCTATGGCAATGATGGCGGAGCCTCTGCGCACTCTTGGTGTCGAGGTGCGTGATGGTGGTGGTCGCTTGCCTATCGAGGTGCATGGCCCAATTAAGGGTGGTAGGGTAGTTGTCGATGGTAGCATATCGTCACAGTTTATCACGGGTCTGCTTATCGCTCTGCCTCGTGCTAAGAGTGATACGACAATCGAGGTGCGCGATGCTGTATCAACGCCTTATATCGACATGACGCTCGAGACGTTGGAGCGCTTTGGCGTTGAGATTATGCACAACGAGGGCGACTACTCGGAGTTCTATGTCGAGGGTAATCAAGAACTTAAGGCTGTGGACTACACCATCGAGAGCGACTGGAGCGCTGCGGCGTTCATCATGGTTGCTGCCGCCATTGCGGGTGAGGTTACGGTGCGTAATATCTCCACTTTGTCGCGCCAGGCCGACACATTGGTGTGCCGAGCATTGGAGCGCGCGGGTGCTTCGATAATCATCGAGGAGGGCGCTATTACCGTGGCGCACCGCCCCTTGGAGGCCTTCACTTTCGATGCGACGAACTCTCCCGACCTGTTCCCCGCCCTTGTTGCGTTGGCTGCTGCTGCCGAGGGCGTATCTACCATTCGTGGTATCGAGCGCTTGCGTGGTAAGGAGAGTGACCGTGGCGAGGTGCTTAAGGAAGAGTATCGCAAATTAGGTATCGAGATAGAGCTCGACTACGACGAGAATGTTATGCGCATTGTGGGTGGTAAGCCACACGCTGCCGAGGTTGACTCGCATGATGACCACCGTATCGCCATGTCGTTGGCAATTACGGCGTTGCGCATCGAGGATGAGGTCTCAATCCGTAACCGTGAGTGCGTGGCGAAGAGCTATCCCTCGTTTTTTGAGGACCTTGAAATGCTTAAAGTAAAGTAGGAGAGCTGTGAATAATAGCTTCGGAAATAGACTCAAAATAACCATATTTGGCGCTTCGCATGCTGCCGAGGTGGGTGTGCTCGTTGAGGGTGTGCCCGCGGGTGTTGTGTTGTCGGAGGATGCCTTCGAGGTAGACCTCGAACGTCGCCGTCCTAAGCGCTGTGGCGAGACCCCTCGCCATGAGGCAGATGTGCCGAGGATTGAGGGCCTCGACCCAGATGGATACACTACGGGTGAAGCGTTGCGTATCGTCTTTAGTAATAGCAATATACGAAGCCGCGACTACGACCATTTGCGCCGTCAGCCCCGCCCTTCGCATGCTGACTTAGTGCAGTTGCGTAAGTATGGCGAGGAGTGCGATATTGCGGGTGGTGGCATGGCTTCGGGACGCATGACCGTGGCGCTTGTCGCTGCGGGTGTTGTGGCAAAGGCGCTGCTCGAGGGTGTCGAATTTGAGACGCGACTAATAGAGGTTGGTGGCGTATGTGACGAGGCTAAATTTGACGATATTATTAGTCGTGCTGCTGCCGATGGCGACTCTGTTGGTGGCGTTGTCGAGTGCCGCATAAAGGGCATCGGTGAGCCCGTGGGTGAGCCATTCTTCGACTCTGTGGAGAGCGTAATGGCGCACTTGCTATTCTCAATTCCCGCGGTTAAGGGCGTAGAGTTTGGCGATGGCTTTGCTTCGGCACGTAAGCGTGGCTCGGAGCGTAACGATATGATTGCGAGCGAGTCAGGCGCTACATATACAAACAACGAGGGTGGCATAAATGGTGGTATAGCCAACGGTAATGACATCGTTGTGCGCGTGGCGATAAAGCCCACGCCCAGCATCGCAAAGGAGCAGATGACCTACGACTTTGCGAAGGGCGAGGTGAGCCCTCTTGTTATTGGTGGTCGCCACGATGCTTGCATTGCGCGACGTGCCGCTGTCGTTGTTGAGGCTATGGCAGCCGTGGCACTTGCCGACCTAAAATTGCAGTTGTAGATGGCAACACGCAGAGAGATATTTTTGAGCCTCGTCTCCGTAGCCAGCGAGTGCTACCCCGAGGTTGAGGCGCGACAGATTGCCGAGATGATACTCCTCGCAAAGGGAGCTATCTCGCGCAACGACCTCCTCATAGAGCCCAACGTAGAGTTGGAAATCCCTGATTTAGATATTATTGCGGATGAGCTACGCTCGTGGCGTCCTGTGCAGTATATCGTAGGCAAGGCGGAGTTCGCCGACATGGAGCTTACGGTAAGAGAGGGTGTGCTTATCCCTCGCCCCGAGACTGAGGAACTGGTTGACTGGGTGGCACGCGAGGCGAAGGCGGGTGCACATATCTTGGATGTATGCACCGGCAGTGGTTGCATCGCCTTGGCGCTTAAGCGCATGATAAAGGAGAGTGCCGTTTGGGCGATGGATATATCGCATGAGGCACTTGCCATAGCGCGCGAAAATGGTGCGGAGTATGCTCCCGAGGTGCGCTTTGTTGAGGGTGATGCCCTCGAGGATTTTAGCTCTCATTTTGAGGGCGTTACGTTCGATGCCATAGTCTCAAATCCGCCATACATACCCGACAGCGATAGCGCGTTGATGCGCCCAAATGTCACGGAGCATGAACCACATATCGCACTCTTTGTCGAGGATAGCGACCCGCTTATCTTCTATCGCGCTATTGCCCGCACGGGACGCAAGATGCTCAGCGCCGAGGGTCGTCTATACTTCGAGATTTATGAGTCGTTGGTAGAGGAGATGAAGTCGATGTTGGAGGCGGAAGGCTACGCGGATATAGTTGTAAGAGAGGACTTTAGAGGAAAACCACGAATGATATGCGCAAAGGTGAGTTCGATAACGAGATGACGCCACAGCCGCGTGAGCGTAAGACAAAGACGGCACAGCAGGCTCTGCAGTCGTTGATGCGTCTTGCAGCGCGCAGCGAGAAGAGCACGGGCGATGCCCTACGCCTTATGCGCACGTGGGGTGTTCCCGAGGCGGAGCAGCGCGGTGTGCTCGACAAACTCATCGCCGACCGCTACATTGATAACCGTCGCTATGCCGAGGCATACACACGCGAGAAGAGTCAGCTTGCGGGGTGGGGTGAGCGTAAGATAGCGATGCAGCTACGCCTAAAGGGTGTTGAGCGCGAGACTATTAGCGCGGTGCTCGCAGAGCTTATGGCAGATGACAGCAGGGCGGAGCGCCTGCATGAGAAGCTTGAGAAGAAGCTACGCACCGTAAAGGCCGCGAACGACTACGAACTACGAGGAAAGCTACTGCGCTATGCCCTCGGTTTGGGCTACGACTACGACATGGCAGCAGAGGCTGTCGAGAGGGTTGCGAAGCAAAAATAGCGCGAGGTAGAATAAAAAAAAGGAAATTGTGTGCGACAAATGGTAAAATGTTATTACCTTTGTCGCGCATTATGCTTTTTTACATAGGTAAGAGACGAATAAACAAAAAAAATATAGAATATGGCAATTGAATTGAAGGATTTGACCAAGAGCGACGAGAACTACTCGCAGTGGTATAACGATTTGGTTATCAAGGCTGGTCTTGCTGAGAACTCAGCAGTGCGCGGCTGTATGGTAATCAAGCCCTATGGCTATGCCATCTGGGAGAAGATGCGCGATGTCCTTGACCGCATGTTCAAGGAGACAGGACACGAGAACGCATACTTCCCACTCTTCATCCCTAAGTCGTTCTTCTCGCGCGAGGCAAGCCACGTTGAGGGCTTCGCTAAGGAGTGCGCCGTGGTTACACACTACCGCCTTAAGAATGACGAGGAGGGTAAGGGGGTCGTAGTAGATCCCGCAGCACGCCTCGAGGAGGAGCTTATCGTGCGCCCCACATCGGAGACTATCATCTGGAATACATACAAGAACTGGATCACATCATACCGCGACCTACCTATCCTCTGCAACCAGTGGGCTAACGTAGTGCGCTGGGAGATGCGTACACGTCTCTTCCTCCGTACCGCAGAGTTCCTCTGGCAGGAGGGCCACACAGCACACGCTACGGCTCAGGAGGCTATCGAGGAGACAGAGCGCATGATTAACGTATATAAGACCTTCGCTGAGGAGTGGATGGGTGTCCCCGTTATCGTGGGTCACAAGTCACCCAACGAGCGCTTTGCTGGTGCCGTAGATACACTCACCATCGAGGCTCTTATGCAGGATGGTAAGGCTCTCCAGAGCGGTACTTCGCACTTCCTCGGTCAGAACTTCGCAAAGGCCTTCGATGTGCAGTACACAAACAAGGAGGGTAAGCAGGAGTATGTTTGGGCAACATCATGGGGTGTGTCAACACGCCTTATGGGTGCTCTCATCATGGCGCACTCAGACAACAACGGTCTTGTGCTTCCTCCAAAATTGGCCCCTATCCAGGTTGTTATGGTGCCCATCTACAAGGGCGAGGAGCAGCGCCTTCAGGTTGTTGCACGCCTCGAGGAGATGGCAAAGGAGCTTCGCGCAAAGGGTGTATCTGTTAAGGTTGACGGCCGCGATAATGTTCGCTCGGGCTTCAAGTTTGCGGAGTATGAGTTGAAGGGTGTACCCGTACGCCTCGCACTCGGCCCTCGCGACATGGAGAATGGCACTATCGAGCTTGCACGCCGCGACACACTCTCTAAGGAGATCGTATCGCAGGAGGGTATCACAGAGCGCATCGTAAACCTCCTCGATGAGATTCAGGCTAACATCTTCAAGAAGGCTCTCGACTACCGCAACTCTATGATTACCAAGGTTGACACTTGGGAGGAGTTCCAGCAGGTATTGAACGAGAAGGGCGGCTTCATCTCAGCACACTGGGATGGCACACCCGAGACCGAGCAGGCTATCAAGGATGCTACAAAGGCTACAATCCGCTGTATCCCTATGGACGTAGTAGAGGAGGAGGGTACTTGCGTATTCTCAGGTAAGCCTTCGAAGTTCCGTGTACTTTTCGCAAAATCATATTAATTTCTTGTGATAAGGGGTCATTTGCGACCTCTCAATCAATAGCCAGAATGGGAAATACGTCAAGTATGTCCCATCCTGGCTATTTTCATGTCGAGGCCACACCTAACCCCTTCTGACAAGAAATTTAGGCGGTATAATATCCTATCACTAAACTATCGTGGGCTGTACGTTGAGTACTATCCTTGGGAGGTCTCTTTTGTGATGCACCACTACCACACCACTCGAGTAAGGCGCGGTTAGGGAGGAAGAGCGGTTAGGGAATTTAGGGATGTTAAGGAGTTTAGGGAGTTTAGGAAGTCGTTCCTTAATTTCCTTAGTTTCCTTATCACACCGGCTCTATGTCATCCTGAGTGCAACGAAGGATCCCCTCGCTGACTATGCGCTATCAACGCGGGTTGTCGCTTGTCGGCTTCGAGGAGATTCTTCACTCCGTTCAGAATGACAGCGTATGTCATTGCGAGGCTTGGAACAAGCCGTGGCAATCTCCGCGGGTATATAAAAGTATACCCGCAAGGTTGTGGGGGACGTTGCACGCGTAGCCGTGGCAATCTCTCGCTCTCTATGTCATCCTGAGTGTAACGAAGGATCTCCTCGCTGGCTACACACTATCCACCGTCATTGCGAGGCTTGGAACAAGCCGTGGCAATCTCCGCGGGGAGGTCTCTTTTGTGATGCACCACTACCACACCACTCTGATGAAAAATTGGGTAGTGGGGCGTCTTGTTATTTTGTGGGTTCTATGGGTTCTGCGGGTGTCTCCTCCTCATTAGACTCTACCTCTACATCAATCGGAGTATATGCTTCTGCTTTGGCTATAGCCTCGGCCTCGACCATGGCGCGTGCCTCGTCTTCATCGTCGCTTGTGAGGTGGCGCTTAATAAACTTGATAGATATAATCCACGAGCCTGCTATAATAGCGGGGAAGGCAACGCACGTGATAAGGATTGCAAACCACACGTTGACATACTCCAGCGACATGAGCGCATAGTCGTAGAGTCCGTGGGCAAGCATGGGGACCAAGAATGTTAGAACCATGTTCAACTTGCGGCGCTTGGTGTTGTAATGAGCAAGCGAGTAGAAGTAACCCATCATCACGGCGTACAAGAAGTGTCCAGGAACAGATAGGGTGCCGCGTAAGACGACTGTGGCAATGTTGAAGTCCATCAGGTAGAGAACATTTTCGAATGCCGCGAAGCCGAGACCCACGCAGCACGAGTAGACGATGCCGTCAAACTTCTCGTCGTAGTACTTATTTTTGCGGAGCACCAACCACAACATCAGTAACTTAAGTGCCTCCTCGGGGATGGCAGCGCTGAAAAATGCCGATGCGAAGGGTCCTGTGTTCAACCCTATGCCTACTAACTCCATTATTAATACTGTGACGATGATGATGCCGGCAGGAATAGCACCAAAGAAGAATGCCTTGACGAGTTGTCCGAAGGGCTCGGGGCGGCGTCTATCGAGAGCAACGATGACAGCAAATAGTATGATTGCTGGGAGAAAACCAAAAAATTGTATTTGTAAGAATTCTATCATATGGGTTAGTGTTTATGTTGCGATTCAATAAAGGGGCGTTCGACATTATCGAACACCCCTCATTTTTATTTAAGCTGTTTACTGAGAAACTTGCCTAACGTACGGCCTGTGCTTTCGGCACCACTCTTAATGCGGTAGAGCTTTGTGCCAAATCCGCTTCCCTCGCCGACTACATCTGCGATTTTCGCAACGACCTCACCATCCGCACTCTCAAGGTAGAAGTCGCTGACGATATCGCCGCTCTCGTAGATATACCTAACGCTCCATCGTAGCGTGTAGTCAGATTCTCTGCGTGCGCTCATATACAAGAGGTGTCCCGATCTCTGGTTTACCTCCTCCAAGAAGTCGCTCATGATAGTAGGCTGGTCCTTGTACCAATCATCCTCATACTCCGCAAACTCGGCCTCGGTCATGTCCATGATAATGGCATTGGAGTAGTCCACAACGACCTTAACACTCTGATTGCGAAGAACGTCGACCGTACCCTCGGTAAGTGTCTGTGCACTTGCTACTTGCATGCCTACGAAGAGGACTGCAAGTAGCATGATATATTTTTTCATAGCCTAAACTACAAAGTCTTGAGGTACTCCGATACGTTCTTCTCGATGCGGGCCTCGATGTCGCCATCCTCAGCGCGTACGAACTTCTCGCCTGTAACAGCCTCGAACAACTCGATGTAGCGCTCTGTGATGCCTGCAACAACCTCGGGTGTCATATCGGGAACCTGCTGACCCTCCTGGCCCTGGAAGCCATTCTCCATCCACCACTCGCGAACGAACTCCTTAGAGAGCTGCTTCTGCTTCTCGCCCTTAGCGAGGCGCTCCTCGTAACCCTCCTTGTAGAAGTAGCGTGATGAGTCGGGAGTGTGAATCTCGTCCATGAGGTAGATGGTGCCGTTCTTCTTGCCGAACTCATACTTTGTATCTACGAGGATAAGACCCATCTTAGCCGCAATCTCGGTACCGCGCTGGAAGATAGCACGTGTGTATGCCTCCAACTGCTCGTACTCCTCGCGTGATACGAGGCCCTGAGAGATGATCTCCTCCTTTGAGATATCCTCGTCGTGACCCTCGTCAGCCTTTGTGGTGGGGGTGATGATAGGCTCGGGGAACTTCTGGTTCTCTACCATGCCGTCGGGCATTGCTACGCCACAGATGGTGCGCTTGCCTGCCTTATACTCTCTCCATGCGTGACCAGAGAGGTAGCCACGAATAACCATCTCGACCTTGTAGGGCTCGCAGCGGTGACCTACAGTTACCATAGGATCGGGCACGCCAATCTTCCAGTTGGGAAGGATGTCTGTTGTAGCATCGAGGAACTTAGCAGCAATCTGGTTCAATACCTGACCCTTGAAGGGGATACCCTTGGGAAGTACAACGTCGAAAGCTGAGATGCGGTCCGACACAACCATCACGAGGTAGTCGTCGTTGATGTTATATACGTCGCGTACCTTACCTACATAGTGACCCTTCTGGCCCTCGAACTGAAAATCGTTCTTTACAATAGCGTTCATATTTTGAAGTGTATTTAGTTTCTAAAACACAAAGATAGCACCTTTTAACCAAAAATGCAAATCGTAGCGATGAGTTGGCACTATATATGTTTATTTGGTTGCAAACACAACGCTTATGAGATACATCTACACTATTGTTATGGCAGTAATCCTCTTGTCGGCCTCGTCGTGTAAGGCGCAGAGTATCAATGTAACCACCGTCGATAACCTCGACATTAAGCGATACATGGGCCGCTGGTATGAGTTGGCACGCTATGACCACCGCTTCGAGCGTAACATGGAGCGTTGCGAGGCATTCTACACCCTCGAGCCCGATGGCAGGATTGCGGTGCGTAATAGCGGCATAGACTCCAAAACGGGACTACTGCGCATCACAGACGGCAGGGCGAAGTTGGGTAAGCAACCAGGACAGCTGCGCGTGTCGTTCTTCCTGTTCTTCTATTCTGACTACAACATCTTGGCGCTCGGCGATAACTACGACTGGGCACTCGTGGGTAGCAGCTCGCCGAAGTATCTGTGGATACTCTCGCGCACGCCCAGCCTCCCAGAGTCCACCCTGGAATATGTCCTCTCCGAAGCAGACGCCCGCGGTTACGACACTGATGGGCTTATCTGGGTGAAGCAGTAACTGGCTGAGAGGATGCTCTTTCTGGCGCATATCGGCTGCCTGTAGTATCTTGTTGCGTAGGAGGCGAGGATAGTCGGGGTGGTCGCATAGGAAGCGCTCCACCTCGGCTTTTGCCTTGTCGCTCGTATGACCTCCGAGGAGCGCCCCCGCCCAGTTGCGGGGGAAGAAGATGTCGCCCGTGCGCTGCACCTCCTCCATCTCCTCCAAGCCGCGGTAGATATACTTCACGGCCTCATCTTGGCGAAGGTGGTGGTTGAGGTAACTGAGTAGCGTCGCTGTCCAAGGCTCTATGCGGCGATTCTCGGGCTCCATGAGTGACTCAAACAGAGCATCGCGCACCTCTACGTCGGGGTGTGTACCGCGGATTATATACTCGAACTGGTTACGCCTATCGGGGTTCGTAATACGCTCAAGCTGAGTGGTGTATATCTCGTCGTAGCGCTCGGGATAGCGCACCGCAAGCTCATAAGCGAGTGTCATGTAATCACTCTCATTGAGCATGGCGTCGCTCTTTGTCTTCCACATATCGTACATCACATCACATACCTCCTCCGAGCGCATAACATGGGCAAGTGTCATCTTCAGGCGGCGGCTGAGGGCAGGGTTGTCACACGTCGTTGCTATCTCCCAGAGGCGCGCCTCATCTTCGGCCGTGCCCACCTCGAGCATCGGCTTCGTGAGGTAGCCGTTGAGCGTAGAGGCCACGAGGTAGTTCTCCTCGCGCGGGATGTAGTCGATAAGGAAGTCGAGCCACTCGTACACACTGCACTCTGTCTCAATATTACGCCACTCGTAGACCTCGTTGAGCATCGTCACCATCGACTGGCGCATAAGGTCATCCTCTACCTCGCCAATATTGTTCATCATCCACGCGGCTGTCTCCTTGGGCAACACAAAGAGTCCATAGCCTCGGCCATTGCAGTTGGGAATGACGACCTCGGCGTTGCGAGGAAACTTGATGTGACCCTGACCGAGCTTTGTCTCCACCTCGATAATCTCCGTCTTGCCGTTCTTATACTCCACATAGCAGTTGTAGCGCTGTCGCCATGGCGCGTTGTTGTCGACAATATGGTAGCGGCCTCTTTTGTGGGTGAAGTAAATCATTGGCATATAGGGCTTCTCGACCCACGCCTCGCTGAATGTGGCGATATCCTCCTTGCTGTGCTTGTCGAGTATTGCCACAAGGTCGTTCCATGTGGCGTTGCCGTAGGCGTAGGTCTGCAAATACTCCTGAATACCCGCGCGGAAGGCCTCCTCGCCCATAAGCTCCACAATCTTCTCCATCACGATGGGGGCTTTGTTGTAGATTGTCTGTCCGTAGATAAGTCCCGCATTGTTCAGGTTGTCAAGCTCTTGACGTATGGCGGTGCGACCCGCTGTGCGATCCTCGTTGTATGCCGCATGGGTGTATGTCTTAAGGTTGTTCAGGCGGTGGTTGACATCGGGGAATAGGGGCTCGGTCATGCGTGCAGCAAAGTAGTTCGCGAATATCTCCTTTGTCCAGACGTCGTTGAACCACTCCATCGTTACGTAGTCGCCAAACCACATATGCGCCGTTTCGTGTGCAATAAGCTGTATGCGGCGAAGCTCCTCATCGAGCGTGGGGTTCTCGCCGAGGAACATCTGGCTGTCGTTGTAGAGCGTAGCTCCCGTATGCTCCATGCCGCCATACTGGAAGCCAGGGAGCATGATAAGGTCGTACTTGGCAAAGGGGTATGGGATGCCCGTGTACTCCTCCAACCACTCCAACGATGCCGCCACCTGCTCAAAGATGGTGTCGAGCTGCGCAAGGCGCTTGGGGTCGGTCTCGCGGTAGTATGCCGTGAAGCGGTGGTTACCGTCGTCGTAGGTGCGACTATCGAACTTACCCGCCACGAACGAGAAGAGGTAGGTGCTCAAAGGCTCTGTGGGCTCGAAGCTCACAACCTTCATATCCTCGGCAAGTGGTTCATCGAAATAGTAATCGCTCCACTCCTTCACATAGTCCAACTCGCGAGTTGCGGTATTCGAAATAGCGACCCAGTCCTCTGGTATTGCGAGATGTAGCTCGTATGTCGCTTTCATATCGGGCTGGTCGAAACATGGAAAGAGGGTGCGGGCACGGTCGGGCACAAGCAGCGTATATAGGAAGTCGGGTTTGCGGTTAAGCGACTGGTTGTCAACGGAGAATATGATGCCTATGCCGTTTATACCCGCGCGAGTCTCGCTTGCTGGCACAACGATATGCTCGTTAGCAAGTGTACACTCGTTGTGTATGCTCTCCCCACTATCCGACAAAGTAACATCGCGCACAAGGTCGGTATTGCGAAAATCTATGATAACCTCCTGGGGTGCATCGAGGTTGAAGCGTAGCCACGCCACGCCTCTATCCTCCACAAGGTCGAAATATAGTCCATACCTCACATCCTTAATCGTAGCCTTGCGCCACTCGGCAAGCTCGCGACTTACACCCGCATCGTAGCGGTGATTTTGGGCGCTAACCGCAGATAGCGAGAGGAGCGTCACAAATGAAATAAGTATAAGCGTTTTGAGTCGTTTCATAGTAGAAATAGGTTTTATCTGAAAACTGCACTCACAAAGATAGGAATATTCGCTGAATAATCCTTATATTTGTGGTTGAAAAGATTTCAAAACCACGCACCATGACACGCATTATCGCTGCATTTGACTCATTCAAGGGCTCACTCACCTCACGCGAGGCGGGCGAGGCATTCCGTCGTGGCTTTATCGCGGAGTGCCCCGATGCCGATGTCGAGGTGCTCGCTATTGCCGATGGTGGCGAGGGCATGGCCGAGGCTATATGCGAGGGTGTGGGTGGCGTGATGGTGTCAAGAGTTGTGAGTGACCCTCTTGGTCGTAAGGTTGAGGCACGCTACGCACTTATAAACGAGGGAGATACGGCGGTTATAGCCATGTCCTCGGCGAGCGGTATAACGCTGCTGAAGCCCGAGGAACGCAACCCCCTTGTCGCCTCCACTTATGGCACGGGCGAGTTGATTGTAGATGCTCTGGAGCGCGGCTGTCGCAAGATTATAATGGGCTTGGGAGGTAGTGCCACGAACGACTGCGGCGTAGGCATGATGCGTGCCCTTGGCTACCGCTTCTACGATGCCACGGGCGAGGAACTCTGCGACACGATTTCGATATTGAAGCGTGTGGCAAGCATCTCGACTGCGGAGCGTCATCCTCTATTGATGGGCGTGCGTTTCACTGCGGCTGTAGATGTCGATAATCCGCTATATGGACCAACGGGTGCAGCGCATATCTTCGCACCTCAGAAGGGTGCATCGCCCGAAGTGGTGGAGCGCCTCGACATGGCTCTACGTCACTATGCCGAGGTTGTGGATGCCGAAGCCGCTGAGGTTGCGGGAGCGGGTGCTGCGGGAGGCATGGGCTATGCACTATATACCATGCTGGGTGCACGTATGTGCCCCGGTATAGAGATAGTGCTCTCGTTGCTCGACTTTGAGCGTAGGGCAGAGGGGGCAGTGTTGGTCGTTACGGGTGAGGGTTCGATAGATAGGCAGACACTCCACGGCAAGGCTCCTGCGGGTGTGCTACGTGCAGCACAGCGCCTTGCTATCCCCGTTGTGGCACTTGGCGGTAGGGTAGAGGATATCGCAGAGCTTCTTGCGGGAGGATTTCACGACATACAAACTATAACACCCATTGGTCAGCCTACGGAGGTTGCCATGCAGCGAGAGACTGCGATAGCCAACATGGAGCGTGCCGCACGCGAGGTGGCGCGCAAAATCTAAATTATAACCCTTACACATATTATAGCGACGAAACCTTCTTGCGATTTAGTGCCAAGGCAATATTGCCATTAACAAAGTGGTTAAAACCGTAGTTAGCCGCTACCATACCACTAAAACCCTCGGCACGAGTGCGCTTTGAGACAATATTGATGATACCGCCCGTACCTCCTGCATCGTGCGATGCGTCGGGGTTGGTGATGACATCAATGCTTTGAATGTTAGCCGCAGGGATTGTCGAAAGGTCACTTGCTGTAGTTGGCACGTCATCCAGCAAAACGAGGATATTGCTATTGCCACGAATTGAAATCTCATCGTTTGTGATACTTACGGATGAAGCTGTACGGAGAATGTCGATGGC
>JAEZPN010000012.1 GCA_023413645.1 Bacteroidota bacterium | reverse complement strand
CACCCGTACTCCGCGAGGGTATGCACGTCGACCCTCTCAACATCATGGCGAAGTGCGTAATCGACGGCACAGGCCACGACAGCGAGATGTGCCGTACCGTAGCGCGTAAGAATGGTATACGCCTGGCAACCGATACGGGTGATGTCATCGGTGAGCGCTCGTTGGATGTAGTAGCAGGCGAAGAGGAGGTTGTTAACGGCACAAAGGAGATATACCCAGGCCTCTATGTATGTGGCATGGCTGCATCTGCCGTAAGTGGCACGCCACGCATGGGTCCTATCTTCGGTGGTATGCTCCTCTCGGGCAAGAGGGTTACCGACCTTATCATCGAGAGATTAAAATAGGGATAGTGATGCTTACCATTGCTATAACACAACCCTATGCTATTGACAGGGAGGATGCCATCATCAGGCACCTCCTTGCCAATGGTTTCGATATTGTGCATCTGCGAAAACCCGATACTGATATTGACTATTGCAGAGAGTTATTGAGGCGACTTTCACCCATAGAGCAGAGACGCATAGTTGTGCATGACTACCCTACGCTATACGAGGAGTATGCTCTGCGCGGCATACATATCAACCACAACATATCCTCATACCCCACTCACTATCGGGGTACACGCACCCGCTCATGCCACACGTTTGAGGAGGTTATAAGATATAAAAAGGAGTGCGACTATCTCTTCCTAAGTACCATCTTCGACAGCATATCCAAACAAGGATACCGCTCAAAATTCGGTCACGACGAGTTACTTAACGCCTCAAACAAGGGTATCATAGACAGCAAAGTGATTGCTCTTGGAGGTGTGACACCCGAAAAGATTGACTACTTAAAAGCGCTACACTTTGGCGGTATTGCTATGATGGGCGCAATAAATAGTCTCTCTTACACCTTTCAAAAAGATGTAGAATGGGGTTTGTAAGGCCTATCTATGCTTTTTTAATCACATATGTCACCACACCCCAGATGGTGAAATTGTTATCGGGGGTGATACGTATAGGTTTAAATTTAGGGTTGGCAGCGATAAGAAGCGTGTGGTCGTCGTGGCGCTCTACGCGCTTTACGGTGAACTCGCCGTCGATGTAGCATACCGCCGAGCAGCCATTATAGGGCTCTATGGCGCGGTCAACGATGATTATATCACCCTCGTCCATATCGGCCTCAACCATCGAGGTACCACCAACGCGGAAGAAGAACGTGGAGGCGGGATGGCGCACCAACAGGCGCACAAGGTCGAGTTTTTCGTGTGGCTCCTCATCCGCAGGCGAGGGAAATCCCGCCCTCACCTCACCAAGCATATCCGCCTCGATATGCTCCGTAGTATCTATTTTGTATGGTTTCATGTTAGTTGCGCGTATATCTCCTCGTAGAGTCTGCGGAGGGTGGGTTTATCGGCTATAATCTTGCGCAGCTCCTCGAGGCGCTGTGCGTTATCCGACTCCTCAATCCAAAGCTTTAGGTAGCCGCCATAGTCGTACTTCTCGCGCATATGCTCCAAGAGGCGCTCGTAGCCCTGCTCCATATCGAGGTCGGGGTGGTGCGTGAGCGTGAATTGTATGGTGCGGCGTATGATGGAGTGCGGCACGATAAGGCGGTCTGCCTCAGCTACGATACGGCCATATATGGTGCGTGGTGGCTGCTTCGACGAGGCGCGATGGTCCTCAACAGCATCGCCCATAGTGGCTATATCCTCGACACTAAACCACTCTCTTAATTTACTATCTTCCAATAATATACGCTTCGACTCCGTGTGGTGCACATCGCGTCCTACGGCAAGGCCCGTATCGTGGTAGGCAGCGATGACGTATGCCATCTCGACATTAGCCCCCAGCCTCTGTGCAAGCTCCACACTACGGTTCACTACGACATCGGCATGGTCACGGCGGTGTGCCGCATCGAAGCCGTCGTAGCGCGTCAATATCTCGCTCTCGATATATGCTTTTATCTCCTTTCGAATCATAGCCATACTACCCCATTACCACCTCGACAATCTTATCACGCTCGAGGTACTTACGTGCAAGGTCGCGCACCTCCTCGGCAGTAATATTGGCTATTGTAGCCACGCACTGCTCCGTCGCACCGTTGTCCGCGCCACACATGATATTCTCTATTGTTACATCGGCGATGCCAAAGGGTCCATCGAGTATGCGTAGCACCTCACCAATCATGACATTCTTGACCATCTGCAACTCCTCCTCATCCACGAGTTCCTCGCGCAGGCGCTCTATCTCGGCATATATCTCGCCGAGGGCATCTTCCTTATGTTCGCGTGCCACCTGCGTAGCTATGGCGAGATAACCCTCACTCTCGAAGTTTATCATCGCAGCAGAGACACCATATGTGTAGCCGTGCTGCTCGCGTAGGTTCTGCATAAGGCGTGAGCCAAAGTAGCCACCCAATATTGCCGCAACAACCTGCATGCCAACGAAGTCGGGGTGGTTGCGCGTAAAGAGTAGACGACCGATGCGTATTGATGCTTGCACAGCCTCCTCGCGCTCGGCATGTAGCTTGAACTGGGTCTCACACGCGGGGAAGTTACACTCAGGACGCTCACCTCGGGGCAGTGCTGCCACGAGCGCCTCGATAGAGGCCATAACCTCATCATTTATGCGGCCACTACACACAACAAAGCAGTTGTCAGCGGTGTATAGTCGGCGGTAGTGTGCCACGATGTCATCGCGCGTAATGTCGTCGTAGCGCTCTTCGGAAGCCGAGATGCCGTAGGGGTGGTTAGCACCAAAGAGCGCCCTTGCGAATAGTTCACGCGAGGCAACCTCCATCTTTGCGCGCTCTATCTTAAGGCTCTGCTTGCGCTTCTGGCAATATACAGCAAGCTCACGCTCAGGGAAGGTGGGGCGTAGTATAATCTCGTTTGCCACGCCTATGGTCGGAGCAAAGAACTTTGAGAGCGAGCAGAAAGAGACGTAGGTATAGTCGCGGTCGATATTTACGTCGTAGTACGAGCCGTAGAAGTCGAGCTCATCGGCAATCTGCTGTGCCGACATATTGGCACTACCCTCGCCCAACATATTGAGTGTCGAGGATGCCACAAAGGGCTTCGCCTGCACCGAGGTACCAGCACGAAATACCAGGCTGAAGCGCACAACCTCAAAGTCGTCACTCGCAAGCGTATATATCCTCACGCCATTGGCTGCGGTGTGACACTTAGCATGGGGCATCTCCACGCTGCGGGGCATTATAATATCGGGTTGCTGTATCATTTGGCACGGTAGATTAGGGTTGATGAATTATTTTCGGAGAAGCAACGGCGGGCAAACGACATAAGCTCCTCACGGCTCAACGAGCGATATATATCTGCCTCGGTATTAAGGAGTTCAAGGTCGCCAATCATCGAGTAGAAACCGAGGTTCATAGCCTTGTTCATAACGTTTATCTCGCCCATGAGCATATTGGCCTCGAACTTATTTTTGACCTTCTCCATCTCGTAGTCCGAGACATTACCCTCCATGAGTTCGCGTAACTCACCCCATAGAGCCTCCTCTGCTACCTCCTCGGTAGTATCGGGCATCAGTCGGCCCTTGATTATGAAGAGTCCCGCATCGAGGCTACCCAAAATGTAGGCATTGACATGCGAGAAGAGGCCACGCTCCTTTACCAAGCGGTTTATAAGGCGTGACGACTCGCCACCCGCCAGCAAATCCGAGGCAAGGTCACCCAAGAAGAAGTCGCGCGAGAGGCGATCACCCATGTGAAAGGCGATGGTTATATCTGTTGCGGGGACATCGCGCTCAACAACCAAGCGACGTGGCTCGGTCTGCTCAGGCTCTACGGGAACAGCTGGCACATCGCCACCAATATCCTCTATATCAGCGAAATATTGCTCTGCCATATCGAGCATATACTCCTCGTCGAGGTCGGCAGAGATTGATAGTATAGCACGCGAGGGTCGGTAGTGTAGGTCGTAGAAGGCGCGCACATCCTCCAACGTAGCACGCTCTATATGCTCTGGCGAGATGCCTATTGCCGACCAGCGGTATGGGTGCACCTTGTAGCACAACTCCCTTAACAGCAGTTGCTCATCGCCATAGGGCTGATTCAAGTAGCGCTGCTTGAACTCCTCGATTACCACATGCTTCTCGGTCTGGTATGCCTCCTCCGAGATATTGAGGTTGCGCATACGGTCGCTCTCGAGCCATAGGGCTGTCGAGAGGTTCTCCTTTGGGAGGGTTATGTAGAAGTCGGTGTAGGCGTTGTTCGTGAATGCGTTGTTCTCGCCCGAAGCCATCACCACGGGTATGTCGAAGTCGGGCACGTTGGTAGTGCCACGAAACATCAGGTGCTCAAACAGATGGGCAAAGCCCGTTTTGTCGGTCATCTCGTTGCGCGCACCCACCTTGTAGAGGATATTCACCGCTGCAAGCTTCGACGCACGGTCACGATTCACCAGCACACGTAGTCCGTTGCTGAGAGTCTTCTCTTTGTATTTTATCATAGTCTTATTTTATCGGCTTTATCTGCTTCTTGTATATACTCCACTTAGGGTCTTTTTTGTATGCTTTGACTGCCTTTTTGGGGATATATATCAGTGTTGTTTTCTCGCTGCTTATGTAGCTTATTGCAGGAGGTGTTGTGGCTAAACAGGTTATGCTTGTTAGGCTGCTGCAAGCTCGGTATTCACAACCAGTTATTACTCAATAATTTGCAAGTAATAAGTCAGAAATATGGTCGTAACCTTTAAGGGTATATTCTAAAGGGTGAAGATTTAACACTTTTATTGATTATTAACTTATTCGTAGT
>JAEZPN010000120.1 GCA_023413645.1 Bacteroidota bacterium | reverse complement strand
CCACTACCACGCCACTCTGACAAGAAATTCGCTATAAGGCTAAGAATGGTGTGTTTAGGGAAATTAAGGAGATTAGGGAGATTAGGGAGATTAGGGAATATATGGTGTTGATAAGTTTCGGGCGTTTTAATGAGTTTCGGGCGTTTAATCAGTTCCGGGTTCAATAGTAAAAGACTCCTTAAATTCCTTATGTTCCCTAAATTCCTTAAACTCTCTATTGTCCCTCTCCTTCTACACTAATTTGCCTAAATGCTTGCATGTTACGCAAAAAATCACTATCTTCGTGTGATAATTTGCCCAACAGCAACGAAAAACTTAAAAACTACACTATATGAACTGCATCTTTACACCCGAGGAGCGTCGTGAGATTATCGCCCTCATGAACCGCGAAATTATTCCCGCAATTGGCTGTACTGAGCCCATCGCTGTAGCGTTGTGCGTGGCTAAGGCTACCGAGACTCTCGGCCGTGAGCCCGAGCATATCGAGGCGCGCCTAAGCGCTAATGTGCTCAAGAATGCTATGGGCGTAGGCATCCCTGGTACAGGCATGACAGGTCTCCCTATCGCCATGGCTCTCGGTGCTTTGGTTGGTAAGTCGGAGTACGAGCTCGAGGTGTTGAAGGATGCTGACGAGGCTGCTGTAAAGGCTGGCTGCCGTCTTATCGACGAGAAGCGCATCTCTGTTGACCTCAAGGAGGGCATCGAGGAGAAACTCTACATCGAGATCGAGGTTAAGGCTGGCGCAGACAAGGCTGTTGCCATCATCGCAGGTGGTCACACACGCTTCGTATCTATCACACGCAACAACGAGGTGCTCCTCTCGGCAGATGCTCCTGCATCAAGCGAGGGCGCTGCTCCCGTAGAGCAGAAGGATCCCGAGCTCACTTTGCGCCGCGTATGGGACTTCGCAATGACTGCTCCCGTAGATGAGTTGGAGTTCATCTTGGAGGCTAAGCGCTTGAACATGAACGCTGCATACGAGTCTCTCAAGGGTGACTATGGTCACGCTATCGGCAAGCTCATGCGCTCGGAGTCTGAGCGTAACATCATGGGCGACACGCTCCACTGCCAGATTGTCGGCATGACAACAGCAGCGTGCGACGCGCGTATGGCGGGTGCTATGATTCCTGTTATGAGTAACTCGGGTAGCGGTAACCAGGGTCTCACCTCTACCGTTCCCGTTGTGGTATATGCAGAGCAGACAGGTGCTTCACACGAGCAGATGGTGCGCTCGCTTATCTTGAGCCACCTCACCGTTATCTATATCAAGCAGAGCCTCGGTCGCCTCTCGGCACTCTGTGGCTGTGTCGTTGCTGCAACAGGCTCATCATGCGGTATCACCTACCTTATGGGCGGTGGTTATGAGGAGGTTACTAAGGCTGTTAAGAATATGATTGGCAACCTCGCGGGTATGATCTGTGACGGTGCTAAGCCCTCATGCGCTATGAAGTGTGCTTCGGGTGTCTCTACAGCTGTTGTATCGGCACTTATGGCCATGAATGGTCGCGTTATCAAGTCTGTTGAGGGTATCATCGACGACGACGTTGACCGCTCAATCCGCAACCTTACAGACATCGGTCGCGATGGTATGACACAGACTGATGCTATGATTCTTAAGATTATGACCTCAAAGAGTTAATTTTGTTGTTATAACAGCGCATCTACTGCCGCTAACGAATTATCTCAGCAATGGGCAGTACGCTTTAGTACAGCCCATCGCCTCGAAATTCGCCGAGCGTTGTATCTGCACTATTCTAACAACAAAATGGTCTGAGGTGATAGCGTACACGGCATAGTTAGAAAAGAAGGGGGACATCGAAAGATGTCCCCCTTGCTTATAAGTGTTATCGCAGTTAGAACCAGCGTGTTCCCTTAGTCGCGTAGGTGCGAATATCGGGGTTTGTAAAGTCGGGTAGTGTGCAACGTGTATAGACAGAGACCTCGCTGCTATCTGCAGTGTTAGTCCATGTCATGGTGTCGCCATCTATGGCCACGTAGTACGATGCTGCCCATGCTACGTTGTCGGTATATACGCCCGAGATAACGCCATTCTCAATCTCTACAAGGCTGTAGAATGTCTCCCAAAGGCGGCTCTCCATGCGCTGGTAGAGCGATACTACGCCATCCTCCGTGATACTAAGATATACATCGAACGAGGGTACGGTGCCACGCCATGATGTTAGGTGCCACTCTCCGGCAATAGCCGTAGTGTCGGCATCGCCCGATACGGGAGGTGCGGGAGGTGTTGGAGTCTCATTTACGGGCATGGTGTACTGCACAGCGTCTGAATCCATAACCTCGGTGTTGTTGATGTCCATGCGACTGTTGAAACTGTATGTAACACCCTCCTTAAAGAGACTATAGGGTACCGTAGCACTCATGTTACCATCTGCGCATACTGTCTCGATGGTGCCGTGATGATCGTTGCCGTCAGTGTAGTAGAATAGGTACTTAACCTCTGCGTAGCCAGGTATCTCCACCTCGTCAATAAGGAGTGTAGGCTTCACGCAAGAGAGTGTGATGCCATTCTCTGTGTCGGTAATCGTAGGCTCTGTGAGATTCTTCTCTGAGAGCACTGCTTCGGTGGTTGAAAACTTGCCATTTAGGGTGTACTCCTCGTAGTTAGAGTCTGCGGGAGTAAGTGTTATGATGTAGTTGTAGTTGCTCTTCTCCTTGAGGTATGCGTCACCCTCTGCGGGAATTCTAAAACCATTTGCGAGCTCATCGGCGCTTATCTCCAATGCTGTCCACTCGCCGTTAGATGAGGCATGCGCATACTTAAACTCCACCTTTGCCAAGTCGCTCTCCATGCCGTCGATTTTGAACGACACGTCCTTAAGTACTACATCTGCCAATACGCCCTTAGCATCAACATTGCATGTGCAAGTGTAATTCGCTACGGGTACGTGCTCCAATGTCGTGAACGCGAATACCTCGCCATACTCCGTGTCGTCGTGCTCCTCGCAACCCATAACAATCTGACCTTTGTATGTAGTCTCGGGAGTAAGACCCTCGATTGTAAAGATTACGTAGCCGTTGTTCTCGGTGTAGAGCTCCGCCTTCTGCTTTGTGGTGTCGGTCGTAGCCCAATACTCCAAGTAGATTACCACGTTCTCCTTGGTGCTGCCACTCACGATGTAGGGTTTGATAGTCTTTATGGTTGCGCTATTCTCTGTTGTTTCAACAATGACGTTATCGTTAAAGAATACGATATGCTCTTTGTTGATAGATATCTCTGTGTCACACGCTGTAAGGGTCATTACGGCTGCAAACAATCTAAATAGGTATTTCTTCATAATAGTCACTCTTTTAATGTTACAACCAGCCGCCATTCTCCGCCTTTGTGCCACGCACCACAACCTCAATTTCGCGCTCTACGTATGAACCGCCTATACTGCTGCCGCCAACATGGTCGCCACCTACGATAGCCTTAACAGTGATGCGACCTGAACCGGGCTTCGTAGCCTTGATGTGTAGCATGCCGTTCTCGATTTTGAGGGTCTCGATGCCAAGCTCTGTGCGTACTTCGTTCGATGCTGTGCACTCCTCATACTTAAGCTCAGCGTAAGCGCCACCGAAGAATGCGCCGAGCGCCTCGCTCTTTAGCTCGTTTGTAAGGGCGTAGATAACGGGTGTGCTATCCATCTGCATAAGGAGCAGGTGGGCGTCGATATAACCCGAGCCGAGCTTGCCTGCATAGGGGGCAAGATTCATATTTACATATCCACCCTGGTAGTAGTCGAAAAACTGTTTCGTGCCTGCCTGGTAGGGGTTGACGTCGTGCACCGAGGTTAGAATCAAGCGATGAAGCTCATCGGCAGTAAGCGTATAGCCCTGCTTCAAGGCGTAAGACACAGCAAGTGCTGCGCAACCCGAAACATGTGGACATGCCATAGACGTACCCTGCATATACTCATATCCATCCTTCTCGGTAGTAGATACTGACGAGATAGTGAGGTATGTGCCATAGTAGGCATCGCCACCAGGGGCGCAGACATTAACACCAGGACCATAGTTGGTGTAGTATGTTGCTGTGTAGTCCGACGACATTGCCGATACGGAGATATAGTCGCGGTGGGCAGCGGGGTAGGCCGACTCTGGGTAGGTCTCGTTACCTGCGGCAAAGACCACCAATCCACCCTCCATCACACCCTCGAGGCGTGCCTTCTCCTTGAAGTATGTGAAGGCATCCTTGAGTACCGAGTCGTAATAGTCATACTCGTCGTCGCCAGTGTAATTGTCGTATGGGTCGTAGCCCCACGAGTTGTTGATGATAACTGCGCCATTGTCCGCAGCATACTTGATACCCTTGGCAATCTGGTGTGAGTAACTACCATTTTCGCCCTCAAAAATCTGAATAGACATTATCTTCACGCCGTCGCCATTGCCCGTACCACCAGCAATGCCACATACTGCGTAGCCGTTGTTGTTGACAGCCGAGATAGTACCCGCAACGTGTGTGCCGTGCGAGTCGGCAGTAATCTTACCTTTGTCAGCATAGAAGTTGTAGCCGTGGATGTCGTCAACATAGCCGTTGCCGTCGTCATCAACGCCAGTTTGTCCGTTCTTCTCCGCCTCATTTACCCACATGTTGTCGGCAAGATCCTTATGCTCGGCCATAACACCACCATCGCACACAGCAACGATAACGCGGCTATCGCCAGCGGTGTACTTCCATGCGTTGAGCAAGTTGATGTCTGCACCCTCCTTGCAGAGCTCTGGGTCGAGCGAGCCATCGTTATAGTAGTGCCACTGCCATGATAACTCAGGGTCGTTGAAGGGCAATGCAACCGAGCGTGTAGCCTCGGGGCGTGACTCGGGCATAGGCACCCTCTTACCCTCGATGCGCTTCATGGGTAGGTCGTACTCCACGCGCACAACGCGGCTATCGTTTGCAAGAGCCTCTGCAACCTCGCCATTAGTCAACGACGCGTCGAAGCTCACGAGTAGCCATTTGTCGAGCTTCTCGTCTGGTTTACCACCAAAGAGTGGCTCAACGCAAAGCTCCATGCCCTCGATACAGAAATCATCGGTGGGGGCGTCGAGCATAACAAGCAGACGTCCCTCAGCAGCATCCTCGCTTGCGTAGTGTATCTTGCCGCTTGGTGTCTCGACAGGGGGTGTGCCACGGTCAATGCTATCCTTCACACATGCCGTCACGAGTGACGAAATGAGAAGGAGCGAAAGTAACTTCTTCATACTTTGATTAGTGAAATGTTAGTATGTACCGAGCTTAAAGACAATCTTCTGGCAGTATAACTCGTCGGCCTTAAGTTCGATTGAGGGGAAGTGGGGGTGGTGCACAGCATCGCTGAAGCCCTGACACTCGATAGCCACACCCGCATAGTCCTGATAGTACTTATCCGACTTTGTCTTGGGGCAGCCACCAGCCAACCAGTTACCCGTGTAGAGCACCGCCGCAGGCTGTGATGAGAGGATTGTAACCCTGCGTCCCGTAGCCTCGCAACGCAACTCACCAACCTCACCGAGAATGTTCTTCTGCCAACCATCTACCTTGAAGCAGTGGTCGTAGCCGTGGTAGTTGCGTATGTTGTTGAACTCCGAGTCTATCTCTGTGCCGAACTTACGCCATGAGGTGAAGTCGAGTGCTGTGCCCTTAACATCGAGGAGCTTGCCCGTAGGAATCTGCACGATGTCCATCTCCAACACCTCCGAGCAGTTTAGCTTGAGCTCGTGGTCGAGGATTGTCTTATCCGAGCCCTCGCCGTGGAGGTTCCAGTAGAGGTGGTTTGTGAGGTTACATACGGTGTTCTTATTCGACTTTGCGAGGTATGTAATCTCGAGGTTATCCTCGTCGTCGAAGTCATAGATAGCCTCCACGACCAACTCACCAGGGTAACCCTGCTCCATATCCTCCGAAATGTAGCTGAACACCACGCGGTTGGTCTCCACGCGACCCTCCCAGTAGCGGTTGGCGAAGCCCTTTGAACCACCGTGGAGGTGGTTAGGGCCGTTGTTTACCTCGAGGCGGTACTCCACACCGTCGATAGTCATCTGGCCACGTGCGATACGTCCCGCTACGCGACCTACGCTCTTACCGCTTGCAGCACCATCACCGATGTAGCTCGTAGACTCCATATAGCCGAGTGCCACGTCGTCAATCACACCATTGCGGTCTGCGAACTTAACGCTTACGATAGAGGCGCCGATATTGCAAAGCTGTACCTCCGAGCCACGGCTATTGCGCATGGTGTAGAGGATGATGCCCTCGCCCTCGGGCGTAGAGCCCCATATATGCTGTAAAATCTCCATTACTCCGCGGGTGTAAGGTTAGCAATAAGGTTGTCGATGCGCTTCAAGCACTCTGCCTTGCCGATGAACTCCGTAACGTCGAACATACCAGGACCCTTACCAGCACCCACAAGTGCAAGGCGCAATGTGTTCATCACCTGGCCCAATGAGTAGCCCTCAGCCTCGAGCCATGCGCGTACTACGACCTCGGTATTCTCCTTTGAGAAGTCTTCGATACCCTCAAGGATTGTGCGTAGCTTGCCCAACATAGTCGGGTTGTCACCCTTCCACTGCTTCTTTGCGAGCTTCTCCTCATACTCTGTGGGCGCTACGAAGAAGAACGATGTGAGGTCCCACATATCTGTTGTGAGTGTCATACGCTCCTTCATGATGCCGGCAGCCTTACCTGCCACCTCATCAGACACCTCGATGCCATTAGCCTTCAAGATGGGCTGCATGAATGGTGCGAGCTCTGCATCCGAAAGGTTGTGCATATACTGTGCGTTGAACCACTTAGCCTTGTCGGGCTGGAAGCGTGCACCCGCCTTAGATACGCGGTCGAGCGAGAAGGTATCGATAAGCTCCTGCATAGAGAATATCTCCTGCTCGGTGCCGGGGTTCCAACCAAGGAGTGACAACATGCTGATAAACGCAGGGGCAAGGTAGCCATCCTCGCGGTAGCCACGTGATGTCTCGCCTGTGGGTGATGTCCAGAACAATGGGAATACGGGGAAACCCATCTTATCACCATCGCGCTTAGAGAGCTTACCGCTACCTGTAGGCTTAAGCAACAAGGGGAGGTGTGCAAACTCGGGCTGTGTATCAGTCCAGCCGAAGGCACGATACAAGAGGTAGTGCAAAGGCAACGATGGCAACCACTCCTCACCACGGATTACGTGTGATACCTCCATGAGGTGGTCGTCGACGATGTTTGCGAGGTGGTATGTTGGAAGTGCATCTGCAGATTTGTACAACACCTTATCGTCGAGCGTAGATGTATTAACCTCCACGTGACCACGAATAAGGTCATCCATCTTGATAACCTCGTTCTCGGGCATCTTGAAGCGTACTACCCACTGGTCGCCACGTGCGATGCGTGCCTCGACCTCCTCTTTAGAGAGTGTCAATGATGTGGGGAGCTTTGTGCGTACCTCGTAGTTGTATGCGAAAGTCTTACCCGCAGCCTCTGCCTCGTTACGCAATGCGTCAAGCTCCTCGGGGGTATCGAAAGCGTAGTATGCCCAGCCAGCATCAACAAGCTGCATTGCATACTTCAAATAGATCTCGCGACGCTCGCTCTGACGGTAGGGAGCGTGTGGGCCACCAACGCCTACACCCTCGTCAATCTCGATGCCGCACCACTTCAACGACTCTATAATATACTCCTCGGCACCGGGCACGAAGCGCTGTGAGTCGGTATCCTCGATGCGGAGAATCATCTTACCGCCATGACGGCGGGCAAAGAGGTAGTTATATAGTGCTGTACGAACGCCACCAATGTGTAGTGGACCTGTGGGGCTGGGTGCAAAGCGCACTCTTACTTCACGATTCATAGTTATATAAATTGCTTATTGTTATCGGTTATAAATTACTTCTCCTTAATATAAAACTCCGAGCGCACGGTTACGCGTGCCTTCTTGTCGCGTGACGAGAGGTTGAACGAACCACCTGCCGAGAACTCCTCGTCGCCCGTAGCTGCTGTAATCTGGAAGACACCTGCACGTGAGAGCTTCAACTCGCCGAGCTCCGACTTTGAACTCTTTGCGATGTTCATGGCACGGTCACGAGCATCTGCTGCCGCAGCAGAGAGAAGGCTGAGCTTTACATCATCGAGACTAGTGTAGTAGTACATAGGGTTACGCACGCTGATGTCGATGCCCTCGGCGACAAGCGAGGGAAGCTCGCGTGCAGCGCTCTCTGTAATGTCAACATCCTTCGACTCGATGGTGTAGCTCTGCGAGATATTGTAACCTGCAAACTGCTCACCGACGTAATCGCCATTCTCGTAAACCGAGCGTCGCATCTCGTAGGTGTAGGGCATGTTGAACGAGATATACTCCTCTTTTACGCCCTTTGCAATGAGGAATGCCACAACCTTATTACGGTTCTGCTCCAAGTTGTTGTATGCTGTTGCAGCGTCGTAGCTCTCGCTCTCTATCTCGCCCTCGATGACGATGAGGTCAGAGGTAAACTCTGTCTCGCCAAGACCTGTAACGGTGATAGTACCCTCGGCGGGCTTGTGACCCTCGGTATATGCCGCAGCAATAACGATAGCAGCAAGAAGGATGCCCAACGACATGATGATATATTTCCAAAGATTGTTCATAGTTGTAGTGTTTTTAAGGTGTTATACGTTAAATAGGAAGTGCATGATGTCGCCATCCTCGACAACATACTCCTTACCCTCGATGCCAATCTTACCAACCTCGCGGCAAGCACGCTCAGAGCCAAGCTCAACATAGTCGGCATACTTGATAACCTCAGCACGGATGAAGCCTCGCTCGAAGTCGGTGTGGATGATACCCGCAGTCTCGGGAGCCTTCATGCCGCGACGGAATGTCCAAGCACGGCTCTCGTCAGCACCTGTAGTGAAGAATGTCTGCAAATCCAAAAGACGGTATG
Organism: Bacteroidota bacterium; assembly: GCA_023413645.1. GTDB lineage: Bacteria > Bacteroidota > Bacteroidia > Bacteroidales > Rikenellaceae > Alistipes. The sequence goes on along the minus strand of JAEZPN010000120.1, from coordinate 22,688 downwards.
CAGCCTTGATAAGACGGCTTACGCCCGACTCCTCCAAACCCATATCCTGCAAGAACATCTGGCGCTCCTCGTATGTCTCCAACTCGGCGATGTCTGCCTCGGCTGAAGCTGCTACGATAAGCATCTCGGCATGCTCGCTGGCAATAGCAGCACGCACAGCCTCGGTGTGAGCGTTGCCGGTTACGGCTGAGGCCTCATCTACGTTACATACGTAGAGCACAGGCTTATCGGTGAGAAGGTTGAGGTCTGCAACACACTTGCGCTCCTCGGCTGTGAGCTCCACGGTACGAGCCGATAGACCCTGCTCCAATGCCTCCTTATACTGGCAGAGGATGTCGTACTGACGCTTTGCGAGTTTGTCGCCTGCAGTAGCCTGCTTCTGGCACTTGCCGATGCGGTTCTCGATTGTCTCGAGGTCCTTGAGCTGGAGCTCGGTGTCGATGATGCCCTTGTCGCGTACGGGGTCAACGGTGCCGTCAACGTGTGTGATATTCTCGTTCTCGAAGCAGCGCAACACGTGGATAATGGCGTTGGTGTTACGGATGTTTGCGAGGAACTTGTTACCAAGACCCTCACCCTTGGATGCACCCTTTACGAGACCTGCGATATCGACGATCTCGATTGTTGTGGGCACAACGCGCTTAGGGTTATCAATCTCCACGAGTTTTGTTAGGCGCTCATCGGGTACGGTGATAACGCCCACGTTTGGCTCGATAGTACAGAAGGGAAAGTTTGCTGCCTGCGCACGCGCATTAGACAAACAGTTGAAGAGTGTCGACTTACCCACGTTGGGAAGTCCAACAATGCCACATTGTAATGCCATAGTTTTTTGTTGTGTTTTGCCGACAAATTAGCAATTAGCAATTAGTAATTAGCAATTATGTCGGGTTTCGTTATTTAATATTTTATAATTTGTTTCTTTTAGTTATTGTTGCCAGTCTTTCCCTGTAGCGTTTTTGTTGCTGCAATAAGTATCCTCAACAATTCTTGACAATCTTTATATATGTCGTGAAACATCTCATTGGGTATATATCCACTTTGGTGCAATAATTCCAACCAATATTCTGTCTCAGCGCACTCTTTTTGAGCAATGAATAATTTAGTAATTAGGTCTGCTTTTGTTTGAGCATAGGCTCCCTCTTTTGCATTTGCACCTATACTTGTACCGCAGCGTAACAGTTGCTTAGAAAGTATATATTCGTGCTGCGAAACGCTAAGGTATCTATATAACTTGATTATCTTTAGCGCGAACTCTTTACTCTTATCTGCTAATATATTCTCTTTCATTGCTAATTACTAATTACTCATTACTCATTACTAATTTGTAAATTAGTCGACCTGTGATACGTTAACGAGGGCCTCGCGGTATGCGTTTAGGATGCGAGACTTCGAGATAAAGCCGAGGTAGTTGTTTTGCTTGTCCACAACGGGAAGCATCCACGTATTGCTCTGCTCGAAACGAGGCATGATGCTCTGAATCATCTCGTGCTCGTGTACCTTATCGGGTGGTTGAATCATGTAGTGCATGATAGATGTAGACCACTTGTCGCGGTTGAACATGTCGTGACGTAGGTCGTCGAGCTGCACGATACCGAGGAGCTTACCCGAGGGGTCGAGAACGGGGAAGATGTTACGGCGTGCGTTAGAGATGATGTTTACAACATCGCCCAACGTGAGGGTTTCGCGCAAACGTATGAAGTCGGTCTCCATAAGCTGGTCGAGGCGCAAGAATACGAATGCCGAAGAGTCCTTATCGTGGGTGAGCAACTCGCCACGCAAGCGCAACTGCTTGGTGTAGATAGAGTCGCGGTCCATGCTGTAGTTAACGGCAAACGATATGCACGACACAATCATCAGAGGAATGAAGATGTCGTAGCCCTTTGATAGCTCGGCGATAAGGAAGATTGCCGTAAGCGGAGCCTTCATAACACCCGACATAACACCCGCCATGCCGGCAAGCGTGAACGATACGATAGATGCGTTCCAACCGAAAATTACATTGCACACCACGGCAATTGTGGCACCCGCAAAGGCACCCACGAAGAGTGAGGGTGCGAAGGTACCACCGACACCGCCAGCAGCATTTGTCGTAGCCATGGCGATAACCTTGAAGAGCATGACGGCGATGAGGTAGATAATCAAGAACCAGTCGAAGTGGCTCCACGAGTGGAAGAGCGTGTGGTTAAAGAGACTATCGGTGTTACCTGTCATCAGCGCGCCGAAACTGTCGTGACCCTCGCCATAGAGGGGTGGGAAGATGAAGATGAGCACGCCGAGGGTGATGCCCGCATATAGCCACTTGCGCCACTGCTTGTTCACGCTCTTGTAGAAGCCTCCGACCTTGGAGTTCACCGAGGTGAAGTAGAAGGCCATAAGACCACAGAAGCATCCCAAGAGTAGGAAGAGTGGCACCTGCTCAACCTGGAACATGTCGCTATCAGAGAGCGATACGGCGATGATGGGCGAGAAGCCGTGGAACACCAACGAGGTGATGGTAGCCGTCATCGAGGCCAAGAGCAATGGAATGATGGACTTCGTGGTAATCTCGAGCATGAGAATCTCGAGCACGAAGACCACACCCGTGATTGGGGCCTTGAAGACCGCCGCCACGGCAGCACCCGCACCACAGCATAGTAGCAGCGTGATATTTTTGTAGTTTAGGCGTGCGAGCTTACCGATGTTGGAGCCTATGGCAGCACCCGTAAGCACGATAGGTGCCTCGGGACCCACAGAACCACCAAAGCCGATTGTTGTAGCACCACCCACGATAGAGGTCCATGTGTTGTGACCCTTGATGCGTGAGTTACTCCTCGACATTGCATAGAGCACGCGTGTAACGCCCTCCGAGATGCCATCCTTAACGACGTACTTAACAAAGAGTGTCGCAAGGATGATACCGATAGCGGGGTAGATGAGGTATAACCACTGTGCCTGGTCGTTGGGTGTCCACGATGTTAGCGAGTGGGTTATGGTGTGTAGCAGCGTGTTGAAGATGTATGCTCCAACGCCGGCACACAGACCTACTAAAACGGCGAGTATCGCCATCGTCTGCGCCTCGGTGAGGCGTCGCGATATGGCGAGGTAACCGTTGTAGATGTAATCCTTTATTTTTTGCTCAATTTTCATAGAGAGTCTTTCGTAGCACGGTTACTCCTTGCGATAGTCGGCAGCCTGACGAGCAATAAGTTCGTGGTCGTCAAAGTAGTTAATGCGCATAGCGTTGCGTACATCGTTGAGGGTCTCTGCTGCAGCCTTGCGTGCCTCGTCAGAACCACGACGGAGGATCTCGTAAACCTCCTCGATGTGCTGCTCGTAGTGCTTGCGGCGCTCACGGATGGGCTCCAAGAGCTCCTCCAATACGGCGATGAGCAACTTCTTGCACTTTACGTCGCCAAGACCGCCACGGCGGTAGTGCTCCTTCATAGCCTCGAGGTTCTCGTAGTCGGGGCAGTACTTCGCAAAGTGCTCGGGACGAGAGAAGGCATCGAGGTATGTGAATACGGTGTTACCCTCAACCTTACCTGGGTCTGTAACCTTGAGGTGGTCGGGGTCGGTGTACATGCTCATAACCTTCTTCTTAACATCCTCAGCCGAGTCTGAAAGGTAGATGCAGTTGCCAAGTGACTTCGACATCTTAGCCTTGCCGTCGGTACCTGGGAGACGCAAGCATGCCGAGTTTGTGGGTAACATAATCTGTGGCTCCACGAGGGTCTCACCATATACAGAGTTGAACTTGTGTACAATCTCGCGGGTCTGCTCAATCATAGGCTCCTGGTCCTCGCCTACGGGAACGGTAGTAGCGCGGAATGCGGTAATGTCGGCAGCCTGAGAGATAGGGTAGGTGAAGAAACCTACGGGCGTACCCTTACGCTGCTGGTTCTCCTGCTCCTCGCCATTCTCGGCAAAACCGCGGAGTGTAATTTCGGCCTTTACGGTTGGGTTACGCTGCAAACGCTGCACGGTAACGAGGTTCATATAGTAGAACGCAAGCTCAGTAAGCTCGGTTACGTATGACTGGATGAAGATTGTAGACTTCGTGGGGTCGATGCCGCATGAGAGGTAGTCGAGGGCCACCTCGATGATGTTCTCGCGCACCTTATCGGGGTTGTCTGCGTTGTCGGTGAGTGCTTGTGCATCGGCAATCATGATGAAGATCTTGTCGTAGAGGCCAGTGTTCTGAAGCTCTACGCGACGGCTCAACGAGCCTACGAAGTGTCCGAGGTGGAGTTTGCCAGTTGGGCGGTCTCCTGTGAGTATTATCTTTGCCATAATCAATGTATTATTTCGTTTTAAACTTTTTTGCGCGTGCGCGCACGTTATAATCACGCGCGAATAGCGGACAAATGTACAAAAAAAATCGCGGATTCTACCATAACTCTTTGTTGATATAGATTTTTTTTATAACTTTGTGCAAAGCAAACAAAATACTCTTATATTGATATGACTATTATTCAGCTTGAGTACCTCTTGGCAGTAGCCAATTGTGGTAGTTTCTCGGTTGCTGCGGAGCACTGCTTCGTGACACAGCCATCGCTTTCGATGCAGGTTAAGGCTCTCGAGGAGGAGCTTGGTGTTGTGTTGCTCGACCGCACGAAGAAACCTATTATCCCCACGGCTGTGGGTGAGGTTGTGTTGGAGCAGGCGCGTGAGGCGTTGCGCTCATATAAACACATCCACGAGACCGTTGCCGAGATGCGAGGTGAGACCGCAGGTAAGATGCGTTTGGGTGTTATCCCTACCATCGCTCCCTACCTCTTGCATAAGTTCATTCCCACCTTCGTAAAGGAATTTCCAAAGGTAGAATTGGAGATTCACGAAATGGTCACAGCCGAAATTATTGAGTCGCTCAAGCGTGACCGTATTGATGCTGCCCTTGTGGCATCGGGAACATGTGGTGAGGGTATTACCGAGCACGACCTCTTTAGCGACCACTTCTATGCCTATGTTTCGCCCTCGCATCCATTGTTTGAGCGCTCAAATATTCGTATAGAGGATATTGATTTTAAGGATCTTATTCTATTGAGTAGGGGTAACTGTATGCGTGATCAGATATTCGAACTTTGTCAGGCAGCACACGAGATTCCCTCGCATTTCTACTTCGAGTCGGGCTCGTTGGATACGCTTATGCGCATGGTTGACTGCACAACATGTATGACGATTATCCCCGAAATGGCACTCGAATTTATCCCTATGTCTCGTAGAAATAGAGTCAAAAGTATTGCCAAAAACGCCACATCGCGTCGCGTCGCTTTGGCAGTTAGTCGCACCTACGTTAAGCAGTCTATCGTCGAGGCTCTGCGCACAACAATTTTGAAGTGCGTGAACCAGGATAATGTGCTGGGATAAACGCCGTTCTAAGGTCTAAAAATAAGTTATAAGGGTTCGAAAGTGGGTTGCCTTTTTGAACCCTTCTATTTTTTTAGACCGTAGCTTGCCCTAAGTCTTCGATATTTTCCTCCACTCATCTTGCATAATTTACCATTCGGTAAAAAATTGCTGCATAGTTTTGCATTTTTCAACGAAAATTCTTACATTTGTGATTATGGAAAATGTTAAGAATATAGTTTTCGACTTGGGCGGTGTGGTCTTTGCACGAGACCCAAGAAAGTTCGAACCCGAATTTATTAAGTTTTTCTCATACATTATGCTTCCCAAGATGCCAGAGTTTTGGGAGGAGTACGACCGTGGCGTTGTCTCATACGACGAGGTTATCACGGCACTTGCTGACTACAACAGTTGTGACCGCGAGCTCGCAGCATCGAACCTCCGTCGCTCGATCCTTACGCAGGAGGCCATTCCCGCAACAAAGACGCTCATCGAGGGCCTCAAAGCTGCTGGATATAAACTATATGTGCTCTCGAATATGTCAAAGGAGTTTATAGAGTTCTTGCGTGAGCAGGAGGTGTATAGCAACTTCGAGGGCGAGGTGGTGTCGTGCGAGGAGCATATCATAAAGCCCAACCCCGCGATATACACCACGCTTACGGCGCGCTATGAGCTCGACCCCGCGGAGACACTCTTTATTGACGACCGCAAGGAGAATATTGAGGCTGCGATAGCTGAGGGATGGCAGGGCTACCACTTCAACGCCCGTAACCCCGAGGAGAGCTGCAAGGAGTTGCATGAGGCACTCCTCTAATTAATGAATACAATAAATCATTAAAATATAAACAATTATGATACTTAATTTAAGATTGGAGTATATGACAGCCTATGGCGAGGAGCTATATGTTGTTGTAGATTCGGGACGCGAGAAGGCATATCCCATGCACTATGTGGGTGATGGTCGTTGGGAGGCGTCGCTTAAGTTGACAGCCGCAACAGAACTCGCATACCGCTATGAGGTACGCTATGGAAACACCGTATTGCGCAAGGAGTGGGGTGGTAAGTTGCACCACTTGACCCTCGACAAGAAGGCTGAGGTTGTCTCAGTTCTCGACCGTTGGCACGATATGCCCGCAGACCGCTCGTTCCACTCATCAATGTTCACCGATGGCGTGTTCCGCCGCGAGAAGGCTAAGAAGGCACAGCCCGTTGCTGCGGGTTATGTAACCTTCCGTGCCGATATTGCTGTTGTACGCCCCTCGCAGCACGTTGTGTTGGTAGGTGACGGCAAGGCGCTCGGTAACTGGGATATTAAGAAGGGCGTTGTGATGAGCGACGCAGATGCTCCCATCTGGAGCGCTCGCATTAAGGCTCCCAAGGCTGGCTTTGCATACAAGTTTGTTATCGTAAATAGCGCTTCGGGCGACGCTGTGGCATGGCAGTCGGGCGATAACTACTTCTTCAACCACCCCGTAACGGAGGGTGAGGCTCTCGTAGTTGAGGGCTTGCGTCCCCACTTTGACATGGCTCCATGGCGTGGCGCGGGTGTTGCAATTCCCGTATTCTCGCTCCGCTCAAATGATAGCTTTGGCGTGGGTGAGTTCAACGACATCCGCCTCATGGTAGATTGGGCTGCTGCAACAGGCCAGTCAATCATCCAGATTCTCCCTATCAACGATACCACTATGTTTGGCACATGGGAGGACTCTTACCCTTACAATGCTAACTCTACATTTGCGCTCCACCCACAGTTCTTGCACTTGCCCCACGTAGGCGAGCTTAAGGATAAGGAGGCTATGGCACGTTTCGAGGCTCTCGGCAAGGAACTTAACACACTGCCCAACGTGGACTACGAGCGCGTGAATAACGCAAAGAATGAGTATCTCCGCCTCGTATTTGCTCAGGATGGCAAGAAGACCCTCGCATCTAAGGAGTTCAAGGCCTTCCTTGCAGCTAACGAGGAGTGGTTGCGTCCCTACGCCGTATTCTCGGCATTGCGCGATGCTAAGCACACTCCCGACTTCTCGAAGTGGGGTGCTATGGCGAAGTACACAAAGGCTAAGGCTGCGAAATATGAGAAGGAGAACCCCGAGGCTGTGGCATTCCACTACTTCGTGCAGTATCACCTCTCTAAACAGTTGCGCGAGGTACGCGACTATGCACACTCTAAGGGCGTAGTACTCAAGGGCGATATTCCAATTGGTATCTCTCGCACAAGTGTTGATGCGTGGGTATATCCCGAGCTCTTCAATATGGACTCTTCAGCGGGTGCGCCACCCGATGACTTCTCAGTTATGGGTCAGAACTGGGGCTTCCCCACATACAACTGGGCAAAGATGGCCGAGGATGGTTATGCTTGGTGGAAGGCGCGCTTCGTGAAGATGGCGGAGTACTTCGACGCATACCGCATCGACCATATCTTGGGTTTCTTCCGCATCTGGGAGATTCCTTTGAACGCCGTAAACGCATTGCTCGGTCGCTTCAACCCCGCATTGCCATATAGCATCGACGAGATTCGTGGCTATGGCTTCAACTTCGAGCACTGGCACGTAGGTAATATTGCTGAGACAGACAACATGCTCTTCGTGGAGGATAAGATTAAGCAGGGTCACTACCACCCCCGCATCTCGGCATACAACACCGACTGCTACCGCTGGCTCTCTGATGACCAGAAGGAGGCATACAACCGCCTATATAACGACTTCTTCTATCGCCGCCACAATGACTTCTGGAAGTGGGAGGCGCTCAAGAAGTTGCCACCTCTCACTGAGGCTACAGGCATGCTCGTATGTGGCGAGGACCTCGGCATGATTCCCGACTGCGTACCTTCAGTGATGGCAGGCGAGCAGATTCTCTCTCTCGAGATTCAGCGTATGCCTAAGGATCCTAAGGTGGAGTTCGGCTCAACATACGACTATCCATACCTCTCAATCTGCACAACAGGTACTCACGACATGAATCCTCTACGTGCATGGTGGGAGGAGGACCGCGGTGTTACGCAGCGCTTCTACAACCACGTACTCGGCGCATGGGGCGAGGCTCCCTACTTCTGCGAGCCTTGGATCTGCGAGCAGGTGGTATCTATGCACCTCAAGTCACCCGCAATGCTCACCGTTCTTCCTCTCCAGGATTGGATTGCTATGGACGGTAACCTCCGTCGCGAGAATCCACACGACGAGCGCATCAACGTGCCTGCAAACTCACGCCACTACTGGCGCTACCGCATGCACCTCACGCTCGAGGAGCTTCTCAAGTCGGATGACCTCAATAATATGATTCGTCATAAGATCGCTGAGTCTGGCCGATAATTTTTAATTTCATATGATAGCGGCGCATTGCGCCGCTTTAATCAAAGCCCTGAATGGGACGTACGTCAAGTACTACCCATCCAGGGTTTTTTGCTGAGAGTTGTTATGGCGTTTGCCCCACACAATTTGCGCTTATCACTTTTTTTGTTATCTTTGCAAATTAGAGAATTATAAACCTAAAATAGTATGATGAACAAACTTCGTTTTATCTTTGCTATGGCTGTCGTTGCAACACTCTCGCTCGGCACAGCTATGGCGCAAGACCTTTCGTCACAACGTGGCGAGAGACAGGATGTGGGCGAGATGCTCGGCCATAAGGTCGACCACGGCGGTCTCGTCATAAACCCCACACCCCAGCACATCTACACCCTCCGCTCACTCCCCCTCGACATCTCTAAGGGCGTGGCACTCAAGGGAAAGTTAGCTAAGTCATATGCTTCGGAGATAGACTTTGCGAAGCATAGCCGTAAGGGTGCGAAGCTCACCATTAACTACGCTAAATGGGAGGCTGAGGACGAGATGCCCAACAAGAGTGGTTCATACACGCTCAGCGTACACCACCGCGAGGGCATCACAATCAATGCCTACGACGAGCTCGGCGCATTCTACGCATTGCAGACCTTGCGTCAGTTATTCGAGTGCCCACGTGCCGCTGAGGGTACAATTCCCGCACTTGTAATACGCGACTGGCCCGACTTGAAGTATCGTGGCGTTGTGGAGGGCTTCTATGGTACGCCATGGTCACACGCAACACGCCTCTCGCTCATCGACTTCTACGGTCGCCACAAGATGAACTACTATGTCTATGGCCCTAAGGATGACCCATACCACTCATCACCATACTGGCGTGAGGAGTACCCCGCAGATGAGGCGGCACAGATCAAAGAACTTGTCGAGGCTTGTAAGCGCAACCGCGTACACTTCGTATGGGCTGTGCACCCCGGTAAGGATATCAAGTGGGAGGAGTCTGACATTCAGAACCTTAAGAACAAGTTTGATGCTATGTACAAGCTTGGCGTACGCGCCTTTGCTATCCACTTTGACGACATCGAGGGTGCGGGTACCAATCCCTACTACCAGACCGAGCTTATGAACATCCTCAACGAGGAGTTTGTGGCAGTAAAGGGCGATGTAGAGCCACTTATCGTATGTCCTACAGAGTACACACGCCTCTGGGCTAACCCCACAGAGCGTGGTAGCCTTGTTATCTATGGTAACGAGTTAGATCCTTCGGTAGATGTATTTTGGACTGGTGACGCTGTATGTAGCGACATGACCGAATCGACAATGGAGTGGATAAGCTCACGCATCAAGCGTCCTGCGCTCTTCTGGTGGAACTTCCCCGTTACGGATTACGCACGCCATATCGTTATGCAGGGTCCCGTATATGGTCTTGCAAACACCATGGATGAGACCAAGACACGCGGCATATTGAGCAACCCTATGGAGCATGGCGAGGCATCGAAGTTGGCACTCTACAGTGTTGGCGACTTTGCATGGAACACCGAGGCATACAATCCCATCGACAGCTGGGAGCGTGCCCTTGAGGAACTTGCACCCGAGGTAAAGGAGGCGTACCGTCTCTTCGCTATCCACTCATGCGACACCGAGACGGGCTACCGTCGTTGGGAGTCGTGGGAGACCGAAACATTCTCATTCGCAACATACGATGCAGAGGTTGCAGCACGCCTTAAGGAGGAACTCGAGCGTATTATCGCTGTGCCCGCTCAGATGGAGGCTATGCAGAACAAGGCGCTCCTCGAGGAGCTACGCCCCTGGTTGGTTGAGTTCGCAAAGCTCGGTGAGCGCTGCTTGAAGGCTATCGAGTGCTACGAGCTATACGCTGCGGGCGAGTATGACGCCTTCTGGAACCTCTACGCCGACAACCTCATGACTGAGGAGGAGATCGCTATGTACGACGCACACCGCGTGGGTACAATGAAACTAAAGCCATTCTATGAGCGTCTTATGGATAGCATGGCGTCAGCATACTACGAGGGCCTCACAGGCGAGAAGGCATCAACACTTGCCGCTGTGGGTAGCTACAACTCGTTGGGTGCTCCCCAGGCTAAGTATATGTTCGACAACGACCCCGAGACCTACTACCACTCTGGCGAGGGTCAGCGCACAGACCACTTCGTTGGTGTCGACATGGGCATCGTGCGCGAGGTACGTGAGATACGCATCATCCAGGGTCGCAACTCTGTGGATGATGTAGACTACTTCGACCACTGCATTTTGGAGTACTCTAAGGATGGCGAGACATGGGTGGCACTCACCGAGCCTATGGAGGGTGTGTACGAGATAGAGTGGAATGGTGAACCTTTCGAGGCACGCTACGTCGGAATTCGTAAGCTCGAATCTAAGAAGCGTAACTGGCTTGCTATACGCTCGTTCGAGATTAACCCCGTAGCGGAGGCGGACTTCGGCTGGGACGCTAACCCCTTCACATTTGTCAAGGTTGAGGGTAGCATCGTAGTAGACATCATGAGCGGATGCCATACCGAGAATGGCGAGAAGAGCCTCGAGCTTATGCTCGGCGAGCTTGGCGATAAGGTTGAGTACCGCATCTACAACGACTTTGCCGACTACTCATGTGGCGAAATCACCTCATCACGTGCCTCTATAGAGCTACCAATGAGCGATATCGTCTCTGGTCAGTGGCGTATAGAGCTTAAGGGCAACTTCGACCTCTACGAACTATTCTACAAGTAGAGTGAGCGACAAAAGATTAGAGGGACTATCCAGTCGGATAGTCCCTCTAATCTTTTATGTGGTCAACAAACTACTTTGCTGAGTTGTAACCCGATACTGGGTAGAGTGCAAATGGATAGTAAGCTGTAAATCCATTAAGCACAATCTTCGAGTTGCCATTCTCGGGGCTTACGGTGTAGGACTGCAATGTGGGAGTTGAGCCATCGTCTGAGTCAGCGATATAGAGCTTTGTTATATAACCTGTAGCGTTGTCTACCTCATAACCCCAGATTGTCACAGCATGTGCACCATTGAAGTTTGAAGACATCGCAACAGCCATACTTGACATACCGTGCTCGAAAGCCGAGATGATATACTCCGAGAACTTCATCAAGGGGTCAGCAACGCTGCTGCCACGCCAGTTGTAGTTGTTAATCTCGGTAGCATAGGTATATGGCTCGCCTGTGTACCAAGCCCAACCATTCTCATACTTAAACATATTTGCATAGATGCTGCTCCACTGCGACTTAAAGTAGCCACCTGTGCCACTACGTGGATGTGCACAAGACTCCTTACCGTTGGTCTCATAGACATCACGGCCCTCGAAGTACCAGATAACACCGCCATCTGTCCAGTTACCGCGTGCGAGGTTATCCCAGTTGTCGCGGAACGCATCCATAATCTGAAGCTCGTAGTCATACTTGCTCGATGTGCCATTGGGGCAACCCGCGGGGAGTGTATTACCATCAGCAACATAGCGGTCCTGGAACCACTGGATGATGTTTGAAGATGAGGCCGCCCAGCACATCATGGCATCTGCGCCGGCACTATTTGTTGTACTCTTCTTGTTTACATCATACCAGCCCGATGTGAGCGTTACGCCATCAGCGAATACGGTTGTTGTACCCGTTGCTGTAACCTCCTCGGCGGTGATAGTAACCTCGTTAGACTTCATCTCGCCCTTAACAGCGTAGAGGGTGTATGTGCCATAGGTTGTAGTAGCGAATTTATTGCCGTTGAGCGTACCGCCATTCACGAAGATAGTTGCACGAGCTGTTACATCTGCGCCGCCCTCCTCGGTTACTGTCAACTGCGCGAAGTCCACGCCATTAGCCTTGATTGTGCTCTTAGATGCAGTGAGTGTGATGGGCTTTTGCTCCTCGACAACCACCTCGGTAGCTGTTACCTCAACGCTATTAGACTTCTCGCCCTCGCACATAGCGTAGAAGGCGTAGTCATCCGCCACGGTAGTATAGAACTCCTTACCAGCGAGCTGCGTGTCGTCCGCAGCGTTAAATACATCGAAGTTTGACACAGCCTTGCCATCCTCCTTAAGCGTAAACACGGCCTTAGACGTGCCATCAGCAACGATTGTCGCAGGTGATACGCTAAGAACGTACTCCTTAACTACGGGGTCATCGCCGTTGCCACCATTATCATCGCTCTTAGCCTTTGCAGTCACGACGATAGTGTTAGATATCTCGTTGCGGCGCTGTGCGTAGAACTTATACTCACCAGCGTACTTAGTCTTGAAGGTATTACCCACGAGCTCCTCGTTGGTATCTGCGAAGAGGATTTTGTACTCCTCGATATTGTTGCCCTCGTAGTCCTGAACTGTGAATGTCACAATGTCGGTGCCGTCGGCCACAATCTCGTTCTTATCAGCAGAGATCTTGATGCTCTCCTTGATAGGCTCGATTGTAGTCTCCTCACATGCCACGATGCCGAGGAGTGCAACCAATGCAAAAAGAATTTTCTTCATAATAGGTTATTAATATACGAGAAATATATGGCAAGACCGAAGCCTTGCCATATACATCAATTTGTTACTTTACACGCTTAAGAACGATATCTGTTGTAGCCAAAGCCCAAGGCTCAGTGCCGTAACGGAAGACCGCGGGACGGTAGATGCCGTAGCCGAACTCTGCGCCAGACTGGCAAGCGCCGATAGTGATTGTGTTGCCGTCAGCAGATACTGTAACGGGGAATGACGCAGGAGCAGTAAACTCGTTCTGGAGGTCTGCACCGAAGAAGTAGAATGTGCCGTCAGAAGCCCAGTTGTATAAGTACTCGCCACGTGATGAAGGCATTGTCACTACGTCACCCTCACCAATCTCGAGGAATACCTTTGGACCGTAGTCGCGGAGAGCGAGCTGTGGGTTGTTTGCCCAGTAGTTGCTTGCATCCTTAAGGTCTGCGGGTGAGTAGTAAGGCATAGGTGAGTGTGTGCCATCAGACTCAACGTTGAAAGGCCAGCCCTGGATTACGAGGCGGTTGTGGCTACGGTAGTAGTCCGCCGATGCGTCGTCAGCACCCTGAGCAATTGTAACCTTTGCGTTGTTGATGCTCACCTCTCTGTAGTTGAACTGAATGAGTGAGTATGATACCTCCCACTCGCCAAGGAGTGATGTGAAGAGGTCTGACTCCACGCGTGCAGGAACGGGTTTAGCAGGTGTTGTAGTCGATATAACCTTCATTGTCTCGGTCTTCTCGGCATTCTTAACGCTGACAAGCGCTACATACTCTACCTCGGGGAACAAATCCTCCTGCTTGAGGGTAAGGCCTGTAGTGCGGATAGCCTCTACCTGCTCTGCGCTGAGTGACATACCATACAGCTCTGCGATATCCGAGTCTGAGTAGTTGTACTTCTCGCGTACGTCGTCAACGTCAGCCTTTGTGTTGAACGCAAACTTAACCGATGCAGCATCTGCTGAATAGAGGTTGAGGTTGAGTGTGCAGTAGCCATTCTCTGCTGCAGGCTCGAGCGATGCCTCAACTACAGCTGCAGAGCTTGTAGCCTCGAGTGTAGTGAAGGGCACGAGTGAGAGCGCCTGAGCACCCTTGTTATCGTTAACCAAGATGTGGCAGATGTACTCAGTGTTAGGGATAAGACCCGACCATACATCCTCGTTAGTACCTGTAAGGTTCCATGAACCAGCCGATGGGTATGCTATGAGTGTTGCAAGCATAGACTCGCCATAACCAGCTATGATGCCGTCAGACCACGCCTTATCACGAACGAGGATGTAGTAGTCTACAACGCTGCTATCGGGCACGGTCTTGATGTTTACAGATGTAGAAGTGATGTCTGTGAGCTCTGTTGTGAGACCTGCAGTAGATACGGGGCGCTTAGGAGTGTGAGTAGTCTTGTAGAAGATATCACCCACTACGGTCTGACCATCTGCGATAGCTGCAATGACGTAGTAGTCGCTATCCTCGCGTACGCGCATTTCGTATGCACCATATGTGCCGCCATCGGTCCAGTCTACAGTTATCTCACCCTTAGAAGTGATACCGATACCTGTCGTAGAGATATACTCCTCGGGAGTAAGGTTGTTGTACTCGAGATATGCCTTGTCGATGCACTGGAATACATAGCTACCAGCGATGTTGATAGAGAACGATATTGTGTCGTAAGTAGCACTGTGGATAACGATTGGGTTAACCTTGCCGTCATCGGGAGTAGTGAACTTAAGCGACTTAGGAGCACTCTGAGAGTTTGCTGAACGCAACACAGCGTATAGTGTGTAGTTGGTGTTGTCGTTGAGGTTAGATACGGTAATTGTAGCCTTATCATTAACATCGATAGAGTTCAACTCGTAGAGCTGGTCGATTTTTGGAGCATCGTAACCCTCAGCTACTACGGTGTAACCAAGCTTACCAGCAACGGTTGTAGTAACCTCGAAGGTGAAAGAGTCGAATGTCGCCTCTACCTCGGTAAGTGTGATCACGGGAGTCTCTGTAGAATCTACAGGGTTGTCATGGGGTGTGTCGGGTGTATCAGGAGTACATCCGACCACAAAAATTGCACTTACGAGAAGTGCCCACAAAAGGTTTAGTTTTCTCATGGCTTTTTTAGTTTTTGATTTATAAATTTTATTTCTACGTTTCGCATACAAAGTGTAATAACACTTTACGATGCGAAAATAGTAAAAAAAAATATAACTTCAAAATAATGTCCGTATGGGTTGCTATTAACACCCATTTATATTTGACATTTTCATAGGTGACCAAAAGTGACCATTTTGGGGGTAATGAAAAGAAGAAACCCCCGTAGAAATTAATCTACGAGGGTTTTTAGTACCCAGAGCCGGGGTCGAACCGGCACAGGGGTGAACCTACTGGTGTTTGAGACCAGCGCGTCTACCGATTCCGCCATCTGGGCATCAGTGTTTGACTGATTTCGAGCGCAAAGATAGACATTATTTTATATCCTGCAAAATTTTCGACAACTTTTTCACTATAATTTTTTAATTTTATAGCGTACCTATTGCCTATGTTGCTAATCACCACGGCGTTACGTATAAAATAAAAAATGCCGGTAGCGGGGCTATCGGCACTCTTTACTGCACTTGAAGATGTCGGTGAGGTATGTGTCCAAGAAGAGTAGGTCGGCATCATCCTGCACCACGTCGTTCATCAATAAGTGCTCCTCACTGTAGAGTTGAAGTGTTCGTGGGTCGATTTCACTCATAGGCAAACCATATTTTAAAGTGATTGTTTGCCTATATAACGCCCCGCCTCAACGCTTATTGTGTGAAGGTGTTAATTTAGTACGATATTTTTCTCCTTGATCATACGGCGCAGGTTGATTAGCGCATAGCGCATACGTCCCAGCGCGGTGTTTATGCTTACGTTAGTGTGCTCGGCGATCTCCTGGAACGAGAGCTTAGAGTAGTAGCGTAGGCGTACCACCTCCTGCTGCTCCTCGGGCAGTAGGTCGATAAGGTCGCGTATGGTCTGCTCCATCTCGCCATGCACGAGTTCATCCTCGGTTGTAGGCTCCGAGAAGCGCATAGTGCCAATGACGTCGTAGCCCGCCTCTGCCTCGTTGACCTGACGGCTCGCCTTCTCGCGACGGAAGTGGTCGAGCACGCGGTTGTGTGCGATGCGTAGCACCCACGAGAGGAACTTACCCGAATCGGTATAGCGACCCTCGTCGATGACCTTTACTGCCTTAATAAATGTCTCCTGGAAAATGTCGTCAGCGATGTCGTCGTTGCGTACCATCATGCCGATATAATTACGCACGCGCACTGAATGACGCTCGATAAGTTCAGATATAGCTCTCCTATCTCCCGAAATGTAGTTGTTAAGCAATACACGATCGCTTAATGATGTCACGTTCATACTCTTCTATGTTAAAGGTTTAAGAGCAGAAATTTCTCGATAGGCACTATAGTTTTTTAGTTAATAATCTTTGTTTTCGATTGCAAGATATAAATAATATTTGAAACCACAAAATATTTTACTTGTTGCAACGTTGTGTGCCTACGGCCGAAATTTATGTTTTGCGTGTGGCAAAATGTATGCCAATGAGCTAGTTACGAAAGTGTAATGCGCAATTTTGTTTGAATATATCCTGCGGTGAAGCGACCAAAATGGAGGGTGAAATGACACACTATTTAGAGGTGAATTACGTTGTGTGAAGCTTAGTGGCTAACTCAGCGTACACATCACCCCATTTATCCATGAACGCATCATGCTTGATATTGCGTACGGCAAACACAGCATTTGAGTAGAAGGTAGGAGCAGAGATAGAGTAGCGGGTTACTTCTTGCGCATCTGCGCCTTCGCCTCGTCTATCAAGCGCTGCATCTCGGGAGAACGCTTCGATGGGTCTACCTTCGTGATAACCTTGAAGCTCTGCTTCCTTATATCCTCCACCATCTGCTTGTACATGCTCTTTTCTTGCGATGACGATTGTGTTTGTTCTTTCTGCTCCATACTGCTTTTTTTGATACTCTAAATTCTCTTTTACTAATGGTAAAATCTCATACAAGACAGCTTTTGTGGTGTCCCATGCACGTTGCTATGAATGTCCTTTTTCCATGCCTCTATAAACTCTTGCGTTGAGATTTCTCCCTCAAAGGTAGGTTTTGTTTTCTCAATTTGCAAACGCCCTACCATGAAACAGATTAACTCATTTATAATTACAGACGCATTACTAATTACTAATTCTAATTCTCCTCTCGTCCTCCCCTTTGCCTCCACTGTAGATGCGCTTAAAACGTCTAAAAACGAGCATTACGGCGATAATTTTAATAAAAGCGCTGTGTGAGACCTTACTTTTTCGCTTCAATGTTTGCTCAAATCGAAAATAAAGCGTAAATTTGCGGGTCTATATATTTATATAGGTGAGCAAAAACGAGAGATAAAATTTATATATATATTGATAATGGAGAATATGACTCAAGAGTTGAACAACAACGCGAGCGAGACCACTGGTGGACGTATCGTCCAGGTCAACCTCGAAGAGCAGATGAAAGCGGCATATATCGACTATTCGATGTCGGTAATCGTGTCGCGTGCACTGCCCGATGTGCGTGACGGTTTGAAGCCCGTACATCGTCGTATTTTGTATGATATGGCTGCTGAGCTTAACCTCTCATCTGACAAACCTACTCGTAAGAGTGCCCGTATCGTCGGTGATGTGCTCGGTAAGTTCCACCCCCACGGCGATAGCTCAGTATATGAGGCTATGGTACGTATGGCGCAGGATTGGTCTATGCGCTACCCCTTGGTAGAGGGTCAGGGTAACTTCGGTTCTATGGACGGCGACTCACCCGCGGCTATGCGTTACACCGAGGCGCGCATGCAGAAGATTACTGACGAGGTTATGGCAGATATCGAGAAGGAGACTATCGACTGGGGTCTTAACTTCGACGATACAATGAAGGAGCCTACCGTATTGCCTACAAAGATTCCTTTGTTGCTCGTCAATGGTGCGAGCGGTATCGCTGTAGGTATGGCAACCAACATGGCGCCACACAACTTGGGCGAGGTTGTAGATGCTTGCTGCGCATATATCGACAACCCAGAGTGTGAGTGCGAGGAGTTGTTGGACTATGTTAAGGGTCCCGACTTCCCCACAGGCGGTATCATCTACGGCTATGAGGGTGTTAAGGAGGCGTTGCTCACAGGTCGTGGTCGCGTTGTTATGCGTGCAAAAACCGAGATTGAGCACACCGCTTCGGGTCGTGAGTGCATCGTAATCACCGAGATTCCATACATGGTCAACAAGGCCGATATGATTAAGCGTATCGCCGACCTTATCAACGAGAAGAAGATTGAGGGTATCTCATACATCAACGATGAGTCTGACCGCCAGGGTATGCGTATCGTCATCATCTTGAAGCAAGATGCTGTGGCGAGCGTAGTGCTCAATACACTCTACAAGAATACCCCCTTGCAGACATCGTTTGCGGTCAACAACATCGCATTGGTGAATGGTCGCCCACAGTTGCTCAACCTCAAGGAGCTTATCCGCCACTTCGTTGACCACCGTCACGATGTTATCGTACGTCGTTCGCGCTTCGATTTGCAGAAGGCTGAGGAGCGCCTCCACATTGTTGAGGGCTTGCTCATCGCACAGGACAATATCGACGAGGTTGTACACATCATCCGCTCATCGAAGACAACAGAGGAGGCACGTACACGCCTTCAGGAGCGCTTCGGCCTCTCAGAGTTGCAGACAGCAGCCATTATGGAGATGCGTTTGCGTCAGCTCACAGGTCTCCAGCGCGAGCAGCTCGAGGCAGAGCGTGACGAGTTGATTAAGACTATCGACTACCTCAAGGCAGTGCTTGCTAACCACGATATGCAGATGCAGATCATCAAGGACGAGCTCCAGGAGATGAAGGAGAAGTATGGCGACGAGCGCCGCTCGGAGATCATCTACTCATCTGAGGAGTTTAACCCCGAGGACTTCTACGCTGATGACGACATGGTAATCACCATTTCGCACATGGGTTACATCAAGCGTACTCCATTGGCAGAGTACCGCACACAGAACCGTGGTGGCAAGGGTGCTAAGGGTAGTGCAACACGCGATGAGGACTTCATCGAGCACATCTACGTAGCGTCAATGCACAATACAATGATGTTCTTCACGGAGATGGGCCGCTGCTACTGGCTCAAAGTATACCAGATTCCTGAGGGCACACGCTCATCTAAGGGTCGCGCCATCCAGAACGTCATCCAGATTGAACCCGGCGATAAGGTTCGTGCATATATCAATGTTAAGAACCTCAACGACAAGGAGTTCGTAGAGAATAATTACCTCGTTATGTGTACTAAGCGTGGTATCGTTAAGAAGACAACGCTCGAGGATTATTCACGTCCACGTACTAACGGTGTTAAGGCAATCGTTATTAGAGAGGGAGACCAGTTGTTGGAGGTTAAGCTCACAAGTGGCAATGCCGAGATTATGATTGCTGCACGCGAGGGTCGTGCTATCCGCTTCAACGAGTCTACAGTACGTCCTATGGGTCGTGTCAGCTCGGGTGTGCGCGCTATCTCTATCGAGGATGATAACGAGGTTATCGGCATGATCGCTATCGAGCCCGACTCTAAGGAGGATGTACTCGTACTTAGCGAGAATGGCTACGGTAAGCGTACTGACCTTGAGGAGTACCGCATCACTAACCGTGGTGGTAAGGGTGTCAAGACTATCAACGTTACGGAGAAGACAGGTCAACTTATCTCTATCCAGGCCGTAACCGACGATAACGACCTTATGATTATCAACCGCTCGGGTCTCACAATCCGCACATCGGCAGATCAGATTCGTGTTGCGGGACGTGCTACACAGGGCGTAAAGGTTATCGACTTGCGCGAGGGTGACTCTATCGCTTCAGTTACAGCAGTACCCAAGACCGAGGAGGAGGCCGCTGAGGGCGTAGAGACAGCAGAGGCAACCGTAGAGGCTACAGCAGAGACAGAGGTTGCTGTAGAGACAACAGAGAATGTAAACGAATAAATACTTAATACTTAAAACTTACTATGAAAAAGTTATTGTTCTTCGTAGCTGCAATGCTCGTGTTGGCATTGCCCGCTGCAAATGCACAGAAGGTGAACACTGCTAAGGAGCTTGCAAAGCTCGAGAAGGCAGATGCGACTGTTTTGGATGCAAAGAAGGGTTTGAAGGCATCTTCTTGGGTAGCACGTGCTAACGCCTACACCAACGCCTACATCCTTCCTACTAAGGAGCTCGGTCAGGGTATCCCCGCACAGGTGCTCCAGATGAACGTAGGTAACCCCGAGGGTTCATACGAGTCAACATTCCAGGGTATGCCTTCAATCGTATTCTCTTACGAGTACGTTGACGTATACCTCGATCCTATGACTGGTTTCATCCAGGGTTGGGAGCAGAAGCTCGCTATCAAGGAGAACCTTGCAGAGACAGCTATCGAGTCTATGGCTAAGGCTTACGAGATGGATCCTAAGCAGGAGTCTAAGATTGCCTCTATCGCTTTGACACTCTCTAATGCTCTTGCACAGCAGGGTGACGCACTCAACAACATGGGTCATACAGCAGAGGCTGCACAGTCATTCCTCACAGCGTTCCAGGCACTCACAGTTGTTCCTTCAACAACTCCTAACTACGACTACCTCTACAACGCAGGTATGCTTATGACTATGTACGCTTCAACTCTCCAGGGTGATGAGGCTGTTGCAGCATTCACAGCTGGTGAGCAGCTCTTCAACGCAGCCCTCGCTGCTGGCTATGAGGATCAGGTAGGTAACATCTACTACTTCCTCTTCCACTGCTATTATGGTCAGAAGGGTGTTAACCGCGATGCAGCTCTTGCTAACGCTAAGGAGGCTCTTCTCGCAGGTATCAAGAAGTTCCCCAAGAACAACACTATCCTCGATGGCCTTATGCAGCTCTACACTGCTGAGGAGGGTGTAGGTGACCCTGCAGAGCTTGTAACAATGATCGAGACTTCACTCAAGGAGGATCCTACAAACTATGACCTCTGGTTTGGTCGTGGTCGTGTATTTAACGCTCTCAAGAACTACGACGAGTGTATCAAGTCATTCGAGAAGTGCGTAGAGCTCCGTCCTACAGACTTCGAACCTAACTTCTACACTGGCTACTTCGTAATCGAGAAGGCTAACGCTCAGGTTGAGAAGCTCAACTCTAACTCTAATCTCTCATACGATGAGTACGAGGCTGAGTACGCTAAGATCAACTATATCTATGCTGAGGCTATTCCATGGCTCGAGAAGGCTCACGAGCTCAATCCTACTGATGGTGCTACTATCGAGTACCTCAATAACCTCTGCTTCCGTCTCCGCGACATGGATGGCATGATGGATAAGTATAACAAGTATCACGAGCTCTTCATGAACTTGTAATAATTTCTTGTGATAAAGGGTCATACTCGACCTCTCAATCAATAGCCCGAATGGGACGTACGTCAAGTACTACCCATCCGGGCTATTTTCATGTCGAGGCCAAACCTAACCCCTTCTGACTCTTTTTTACTTTTTTCCTTGAATTGGCTGCAATTATTTTTCAATCAATGTAATCTTCTAATTGCTTATAATTCGATGCTTACTATACAGTTACCCGCCCCGTAATAAATGCTTAAATTTCTTTGATTATAAACTAAAAATCACTATCTTCGCAGTAGGTTAAATCTTTAAAGCAATATATTTATGAAACGTTTTTCACTTTTGATGACACTCTGTGTGCTAATGTTTGTGGCATGCGGCCCAGAGCCAACACCTCAGCCAGAGCCACAGCCAAAGCCCGAGGCTGAGTTTACCATAACATCGAACGATGAGTTCTCGCTCGAATATGAGGGAGGCGAGATTACCGTAACCTATGATATAGTAAATCCAATAGAGGGTGTGAGTGTTGAGGCTACACCTATGGAGGATTGGATTGTAGAGACCTCTGCCGAGGAGGGTAGCTTTACGTTTGCCATTTCGGAGAATACCACCGGCAAAACTCGTAATGCAAACATCAAGCTTACGTACGACGGCGCCAATGTGTTGGTTAATGTAATGCAATACCCTTGTCCCACTTTCGCGCTCGTAGCCGAGACAATAGAGGTAGATGCAAAGGGCGGTGATGTCGATGTTGTCTACGAGTGGAATCACACACCACAGGAGGATTTGATAGAGGTAACCTCATCAGTAGATTGGATTGTGGTTGAGGCGGTGCATAAGATTAGCACTCGTTTGGTTGTGGCAGAGAACACCGCTAACGAGCCACGCAGTGCAACGGTGCGTGTTGCATATCTCGACAGCGAGGCAACGGTTACAATTAATCAGGCTGGCGTACCCATACCCGAAGTTACATACACAGAGTTGCCATACCTCTCAGGCGTATATTTCGACAATCAGTATGGTGCTACGGAGAGTGACTATAACTACTCTTTGACACTCTCTACAAACGACAATTGTGTAGATATCGTCACAGGCGAGATTACGCTCCTTGAAAATAGCACATACCTCTTCCTCGATCTCTACGCTTCGGAGCCTGCCGAGAACCTAAATGTGAGATTCAATGTCCCCGTTGGCGAGTACACCCTTGATGTTGAGGATAGCGCCGTAGCGGGCACAATA